>CAIRSA010000034.1 GCA_903881085.1 uncultured Acidobacteriia bacterium | reverse complement strand
TCTACACTACGCTTATAGGCGAGCGCTTCGAGTGGAACCCCGGACCCACCTTCAGCGATACCGAGCGCGTTGCGCATCATGGTGATCGGAGTCATCGGCGTCTCCGTGGGTTCCTCAGTATTTTCCTCGTCAACCTTCAGAATCCGGGCAAAAACGTGAGGTGTCTTCATGGTGTGTGCCTGTAGTATAGCAAAATAGCTTTTTGGTCAATTCTAGGGCCGAATCAGCCCTTCTCTGAGTTGACTATGCTTGCCGCCCACCTCTTCCCGGCATTACCTCCCCAAAGTAGCCACGCGATAGTACCTGCTGTAGGTCCACCGTCGGGCATTTTCTTCTTGGGGTTGTAATTTTTCTGGTGCCGAGAGAAGAACGCGTTCATGCGCTCGATCGTCTTAAGCGGTATCTTTTTGCCTTGTTTTAGCGTGGTAGCTCTGGCTACTCCCGAGCCAATGCCTTGAGACGAGGCTTGACTGGTAGACAGTCCCCCGCGCCCCCATTTTTGCCTCAACGCTAGGCCGCGCTTAGCTGCGCTTCGGACCCCCGCCGGGGGTGAGTACCCCTCAGCCTTTTCAAATTTCTCGGTGTCGGCATCCGCGCCATCATCCGGGTATACAGCGGCGAAGTCGCACATGCAGTTGGGATGCGCGGGAGGCCAATCGTCGCCACTGCTCCAGTCATCCTCAAACGGTATTTCGCCCTCTTCGGCATTGTCCGTACAGTTGCAGTTTGCGGAATCGTCGTGGTCATTGGAGAGCAGCCATATCTTGCCGGTGGCCCCCGCACCCTGCGACGCGTTCACGTGTCCTTGCACATTGGCGGTTGCAAGCTCAGTTCGGGCAATACGTTCTGCGCGGTCTGGTGAAAACGAATAGCTGTCGATAAGCTCGCCCATTAACTCCTGTGACGTCGTGCCTTCTTCTAGCGCATCTACGATGTCGGCCTGTATGGAGTTTCGCGTAGTCTCTGCAATGTCCGTGATGGTTTCTGCTGCCCGCTCCTTGGCATATTCAACCGCGTCTTGGTTCACCTGTTCGGTATCAAACGACACCGCCACCGCGTTGTACTCGGCGGTTGCCGCTTCCACAAACGCCTGACGCAGATCGTCGATCATTGACTCTTCGGCTGCTGACCAATCCAGACTATCAAACAGGTCTTCAAATTCAGCGAGCAGGTCTTGCGGTGCAGCCTTAGCAAGACTGCGCACATTTGACTTCAAACCGGCGCGGTTGAAAAAGTCGACAACCTCTGGTGGCAGATTATCTTCGTACTTGCCGTGCGTATAAGCGGAGAAGCACTCTGCAAACAGTTCGCGATCAGATGATCCGGCGTACTTTGAAACACGACTTTCCCAGTATTCTTTGGGGCGACTCTCGTAGGTTATCTGAAACTTTTCACGTGCTGCGTCTTCGCAGTCCTGCATGACGGCGTGCCCAAGCTCATGCGCAAGCACGGTGCGAAAGTCTGTCCCGACGTTGTGTTCACCTGTACCCACCTGTGGGTATTTTTGGTGCAACTCTTCTAGGTCAAGCCCTGCCGCAATGCGCAGTGATGCGCTGTCCACCTCATAGTCTGCGTACGCATGCGACGGGTTGCATATGGTGGGGTTGTCAACATCAGGCTCTTTGATATGCGGACCCGGGTCAAGCGTGATGTCTATCAGCCTTGAGCTTGAGATAGCTTTAGCTACTGGCGCACCACAGTCGCACAGGTCTCTTATTGTTTGAACGATCAGCGGCATTACCTTAATGGTGTCTTCAGTCACATCTGCGGCAACGCGTATGCGATACGTGTCGGCAAGCTCTGCGACGAGCCGACCGTATGAATCCTGCTTGCTAAGCTTTTTGGCTTTTCGCGATTCAAGCTTGTTGGCTAGCTCTTGCGCAATAACACGCATGTGGCTGTGCAACTTGCTCGATAGCGGGGCTACGCGAGGGGATACTGCGCGCGACAATGCGGTTACTTTTCCACTTCTTGCAGCCTTGCTGACCTTCTTCTTCTTCTTGCTGCGCATGTCGAGATAGAAAACGCCTTTCGGCACCTCGTCCGGTGGACGGTCGCCCGCGTTGGTACGAACAACCACGAGTGGCCCGTCTCCGGGTCCGTAAATAAACCTGTTGCTCTTGGGTTTTGTTGCGCTGCCCATACCTTAGCCCTTTCTCGATACTTTTGTGATTCTGATGACCGCGACATTTTTGGGACCGTAACCGCCATAGGCCGGCTCTTTAGTTTTCGACAAGTACTTTAGGTGGTGATCATCGGTGTTGCAGAACCCTAAAAACTCGCCAAAGTGAAGCCATGCGCCACGCGGCATCATAACCTCTTTCTCGCTTGGGATTTTCGATAGGTTGAAGCGGTTAAGATCCAAAAGCTTCTCGCCCTTCTTAGCTTCGTAAACAAACAAGACACGCTGATTGTCATCCGTATACCCCGTCCCGGAAAAGCCTAGGGATGTCGAGGTGTTTTTAGACCATGAGGAATACCCGTAATCCTTTAGCCACGTGCCTTCGCCTTGCTGGTTGTATTCTTCTCGCGCAGCGTCTACGACAGCGGCGTGTATCTGCTCTCCGTTTTCCATTTCTGCATTTACGTATGTACCTCGATAAAGCGTCATGCTCGACTCAAGTTTACTGGCGTCGGTCTTAAAGGCGCCGTCGATGCCACGAACCAACTCTCGAACGCTTGTGCCGTGAGAAGACTGTATGCTGGAGTTGATGTCGCTCAGCTCACCTTGGGCTTGTCGCAGTTGGCTGTTGATTATCTGGTACGTGCTATCTGTGTATTCCCGGACACACTGTTTTTGGTGGTCGGTCAACTCTTTGCTTTTCGGAAGTTCATTCTGCGGTTTTTGTGCGCCGCCCGAACCGTACCCGCCTGTCCACTGATTTCCGTGAAAATCGTGCCCCTCGGTTTCGCCCTTAGTAATTAAATTTTTTGCGGCGAAAGGTCTGAGCCTTACGGCTCACCCCCTTTGCTACCTTAGTAGCTACCTGATTTCCTTGGGTATCACGCTCAGTGGTGTCGCGCTCTGGACCTTTCTTTTCAGATGCTTGCTGAGCGCTATCTTTAACATCATCGGCTTTCTGATCAGGCTTACCTGACGCATCGGGTGGTTTACTACCGCCGCTGAGAAGCGCTTGGACAGCTGTGCCATCCGCGAACATCTTCACCGGGATCGGGCCACTCCCGGTCCAAATCATGTTGCCCACGCCGACAGGCTCAAGACCCATGCGCTGACGAACCTCGTCAATGCTCCACACACCGTTTCTGATGTACAGATCATCAATGGTCGATTGCGTTTGCGGATCTTCTTCCGTCTCAAGCTGCCACTTAAACTCGACGCCATCTAGGCCGAGAAGTCGCGTTATCAGAAAGTCGCAGATTTCCTTGATGTAATCTAGCGTTGGTCCGAGCCCCTCCTCTCGCGCCTCTTCTTTGGCTGTCTGCGCCGTAGCACGGTTCATCATGCTGACGAACGGCTGATGACTTACCGAGAACGCGTAGCAAATGATCTTAACTATCCACTCATCGAAATCAGTCTTCAGTGTCGCTTCGGCATCCTTGAGAAATTGAACCTTGCTCGCGTCAGCAGGGATAAATTTCATGTGCCGACGTGCGCCGGTGTTGCCTTCAAGCATGGCATCCCAGTAAGACTGGAACTGCGCAATCTGAGTCATCGTCCAGTTCTCAGGCACACCGGCAATCGCTTCGGGGATGTTGCCTTCGGTGAAGAACTGAAGCTGACTAACCTCTCGGCGCAAGCCAATGTTGATCGTCATCAGAGCTTGTTCAACGGGACCGAACCCGTAGATCGCGCCGTTGCGAGAATTGCGTTGAAAGTAGTACAGCTCGTCGCTCGTATACTCGGAGGCGGGAACGCCCTTCAAAATCTGTTGATACGCCGGGAGCGGAGGCTCTGGCATACGACCAGACTCGTCGATGACTTTCTTGATTGTGACCGGATCGACCGACTCCAACCGTAAAAGTTCGTTGCCCTTATAAACCGGCCAAAACACGACAGCGTCAAGAACCAAAATGTCTTCCATCGTGCGCCGTAGCCACGCGTGCCACGACATTCGTCCATCCGGTGACTTA
>CAIRSA010000033.1 GCA_903881085.1 uncultured Acidobacteriia bacterium | reverse complement strand
GCGACGGCGGATTCGCCTGCCCGCTCGCTTGCGAGCGCTATGTTTTCAACCATACTCACACTTCCTCCAGGAAAACCCCGCCCCAACTACGTCCGGTAGCTCCCGTTAATCCGAATGTACCCCTCAGTGAAGTCGCAAGTAAAGAACCGTGAAGAGCCAGTCCCGCCACCGCGAATCGTGAACTGGATTCGACAATCCTTCTTGCCTAGCTCCTTGGTAAGCCGCTCTTCGCTGAACTCCGCCGCCAAGCCTGCCTTGCAAACCAGAACGCCTTGCATCATGATATCGACCTTGCGCGGATCGAACTCAACCCCGGCGTTCCCTGCGGCGCAGATGATGCGGCCCCAATTCGGGTCGGCGCCGGCCACGGCGGTCTTCACCAGCGGAGAGTTGGCGATCTGGCGGGCGATCTTGGTCGCGTCTTTCTCATTCTTAGCGCCAGCCACCTCCACGGTAATCAGCTTGGAAGCGCCCTCGCCGTCGCGGGCAATCTGCCGCGCCAGGTCTTCCAACACCAGCGTCAACACTTTCTCAAAGATCTTCAAATCTTTCGCCGTAAGCGACTTTCCCGAGGCCCCATTGGCCAGCAGAATCAGGGTATCGTTCGTCGAAGTGTCGCCGTCCACCGTGAGCCGGCTGAAGCTTCGTTCATTAGCCCGCTTCAATATGGGCTTCAACTGAGCCGCGGGAATGCGCGCATCGGTCATTACAAAGGCCAAGGTGGTGGCCATCATCGGGTGGATCATGCCTGAACCCTTGGTCATACCCGCGATCGACACCTTGCCGCCGGTCACGCTCATTTCAGCGGAGGCCGTCTTGGGCACCAGATCGGTCGTCATGATCGCTGAGGCAGCGTCTTCGAATGTGCCTTTATCCAAATTACCGAGCAGCGTGGGAAGACAGTTCACAATCAGCTTCGGGTCTAACTCCACACCAATCACGCCTGTTGAGGCAGGCAGAATCTGCGAGACTGGGACCTTCAATTTTGCCGCCAGGGCGCTGCACGTCGCCACCGCCACCTTGTCGCCCGTGCGCGTTGCACAATTGGCGTTGCCGGCGTTGATGAGGATGGCGCGAACCATTCCCTTGGATGTTTCCAGATGCTTACGGGCCAGCTTGACCGGAGCTGCCTGTACGCGATTTTGCGTAAAAACCGCGGCAGCCGAAGCTGGCTGCGCGCTGACGATGATAGTGACATCGTCCTTGGCTGTCTTGCGAATTCCAGCGTACGTCGTAGCGTACTGATAACCTAACGGCAATTTCACGACTTATCCCCCGAGAGATTCATTATCTAACGGACGGAACCCATTAATAAAGGCCTCGGCTGTAATCTTTTTCCGGCCTTCCATTTGGATTTCAAGCAACTCGAGCATGGTTCCTTCGCCGCAGGCCGCAAATAACTGCCTTTTTCGAAGAATTAACGAGCCCGGCGTTGCTCCTGTGCGCTCATCCACAGCCAGCGCCCGAATCACTTTCATCGGCTCGCCGCGCAAGGTGGTGAAGGCGCCAGGCCAGGGCGTAAACCCGCGCAGCCGGCACGCAATCATCTGCGCCGTGCGCCGCCAGTCGATGCGTCCGTCTTCTTTGCTCAGAATCGGAGCCAGTGTAGCGCTTGCGTGGTCCTGCGAATGCACAACCGCAGGCAATTTCGCCAACGATTCCACCATCAGCTTTGCGCCCATCGCAGCCAAGCGTTCACTCAACTCCGGCGCAGTCTCGTCTTTGCCAATCTCTGTTTCCGCCACGCTCACAGTCGGACCCGTATCGAGTCCGGCATCGATCTGCATGATGGTCACACCCGTGCGCTCCTCTCCGTTGGCAATCGCCCACTGAATAGGCGCAGCACCGCGGTATTTCGGCAACAGCGAAGCATGGACATTGAAAATGCCGTAGCGTGGCAGATCGATAATCGACTGCGGAATAATCTGCCCGTAGCCCACCACCACCATGACATCGGCATTCATCGCCCGCAACTCTTCCACAACCTCAGGCCGCCGCACACGCTCCGGCTGGTTCACCGTCAAGCCCAGCCGCAAAGCCGACTCTTTGACTGGCGAAAACGCAGTCTGCTGCCCGCGTCCTTTCGGACGGTCAGGCTGTGTGTACACGGCCACAATACGGTGCCCCGCGGCGGCAATCGCCTCCAGCGTGGCTACCGCGAATAGTGGCGTGCCTAGGAATACTACTTCCACTCACCGTCCTTGACCAGTTTCTTGATCTTGCGCCGGATCAGATCGCGCTTCAGAGCACTTACGTGCGTAATGTAGAGCTTTCCGTGCAGATGGTCCGTCTCATGTTGAAACGCCCGCGCCAGCAGGTCTTCGCCTGTCTGTTCCCAGAACTCGCCCTTGGCATTCTGCGCGCGCACGGTAACTTTCTTACCGCGATTTACATTTTCGCGGAAGCCGGGGATACTCAGGCAGCCCTCTTCGCTCGACTGCACGCCCTCCACTTTAATGATTTCCGGGTTGATCAACACCAGCTTCGCTTCCGGGTCTTCGCCCGTAGATACATCGATCACAGCAATGCGTTTGGAGATGCCAATCTGCGGCGCTGCCAACCCAACGCCGCGCGCGGCGTACATTGACTCGAACATGTCCTCCAGCAGCGTGTGCAGCTCTGGAGTATCGAACTCGCTTACCGTCGCCGCCTGCTTCTCCAGAACTGGATCGCCATATTTCACGATAGGATAAATCATCAGTAGTTCTTCACCTGCTCTAGATAACCATCATAATTGCGTCGCGTTTCCAACAGGGAATCGCCGCCAAATTTTTCCAGAAACGCCTGTGCCAGTGCAATCGCCACCATCGCTTCGCCGATCACGCCCGCAGCCGGAACCACGCAGACATCGCTGCGCTCGTACGCCGCTTTTTCCGGATCGCGCGTCAACAGATCCACGGATTCCAACGGACGCCGCAGCGTCGAAATCGGCTTCAGGAACCCGCGTACCAGCACGTCCTGCCCGTTGGTGATTCCGCCTTCGATTCCACCCGCGCGATTTGCTCCGCGGAAGAACCGGCGGTCCTCTTTGTTGTAGTGAATCGTGTCCTGAACTTTGGAGCCGAATGACATGGCGCCATCTTCGGCGTAGCCCACTTCCACGCCTTTCACGGCCTGCATGGAAACGATGGCCTGCGCCAGGCGCCCGTCTAACCGAGTGTCCCAGGCAATGTGCGAACCAAGCCCGATCGGCAATCCGCGCGCGACCACTTCAAAGATGCCACCAATCGTATCGCCGGTCTTGTAGGCTTCGTCAACCAGCAGTTTCATCTGCTGTTCCACTTCCGCATCCACGCAGCCTAGCAGCACGTCTTCTTTTTCCGACAGTGCAATCAGCTCTTCCCACGTTGCAGCGCGTTGCAACCGCACTGTGCCCACACCAATCACGTGGCTCAGAATTTCGATTCCGAACTGCGCGAGAAACGCCTTCGCCATCGCCCCAACGGCAACGCGCGCGGTTGTTTCCCGCGCGCTGGCACGCTCCAGAATGTAGCGGGCATCCTGAAAATTGTATTTGATTCCACCAGCCAGATCGGCATGGCCTGGGCGTGGCCTCGTGACGGGTTTCTGTTTGTCTTCCCCGCCCTCGATGGTTTCGACAGGCAGGATTTCGGTCCAGTTTTTCCAGTCTTTATTGCGAATGATCATCGCAACGGGCGAGCCGATGGTCTGCGAATGGCGCACGCCGGCGACGACCTCAACCGTATCGGTTTCAATCTTCATCCGGCCACCGCGGCCATAGCCTTGCTGACGGCGCCAAAGTTCACGGTTAATACGTTCGAGTGAGACGGGAATGCCTGCAGGTAAGCCAGTTAAGGTAGCAACCAGACACTCTCCATGTGATTCACCCGCGGTTTCAAATCTGAGCATGAGGGGAATTTTCTATTATAGAGCATCCAGCGGCGGTCGCGAGCCAAATCGGTCATTTCGAGTACCTATCCGTTTTTGGGGAGCAATCCGCACGGACGCTGCAAACCGGGGACTGACACCAATTTCCGGCGATGTTTGCCGGAATTTGGCCGTCTGTCCCGTGGTTTGGCCTTTGCGACACCCTCTCAGCTTTCTCGCTCCCCAAAACGGTTAAGCACCCGGTCATTTCCCGCACGCGGCCAGCGCAGGCAGCCGTGACTCCGCATACCTCGCCGGACCGCGCCGCCTTTGCCATTCCAGCCAGAGCCCGCGCTCTTTCGCCTGCCAGCCACAACGCCGTGAAGGTAGATCAAACTCAGCCAGTAGTTGATAAGTTTCGGCCAGATGAATAAATGAAATCAGTTCCCGCTTTTCCAGCGGCTTGGTCTCGTCTTTATGAATGGCGTTAACAAGCAGTGCCACCGCTTCCGTTTGCCGTTTCCCGCGGCTGAGGATCCGCGCATGTAAACTAGCCAACGCCAGCGGGTTCACCACATTCTCGCTATCGTCGTTGGCGCCGCTTCTCACTGCGGTTTCAACGCGCTGAACTAGGCGCAGTGCATCGTCCATCCGCCCCAGTTTCATAAGCGCCTCAGCACGAATATGATCGACTCCAACCAGCTGCCACTTCACTGCTTGCAACAACTCCGCTTGATCCAGTTCGGCGAACGCCGAGTAGGCGCGGTCGCAAATTGCCAGCGCCTCCGCCGGCCGAGTGCGATTTACGACTTCGGCCAACTGCAATAACGGGGGCAAAATGTCGAAACGGGCCGTTTTGTTGGAACGGTCGGCAGCCAGCAACTTATCGTGAATCGCCACCGACTGCCTCAAGTATTCTTCCGCCTTCACATAATCGCCTGTGTTGATAACATTCGCCGCGCCAAACGCGTCGCCCAGGAACATCAAATCGAGCGCTAGCCCCCGCTTGTACGCCACCACCGTGGGGTTTTCCTCCACTAGTTGTTTTCGTAGCGCCACGGATCGGCCCCAGTATGCCATCGCGTCTTGCGGGCGTCCGCTTTCCAGGTACACTTGGGCGATTCGGCTCATTGACATCGAAATGGCACTTCGGTAGCGAGGCTTATTCTCCTTCGCCGCTGCGCGCTCAAAGCGATCCAGCGCCTGTTTATAGGCCGCAAGTGTAGCCTCGGCATCCACATGGACTTGGCTGCGGCCCACATCGCCCCGCCGGAACCACGCGCTGCCCACGGAAAACATCGTGTCCGTGTCGTCAGGCGTCCGTGCCAAGGCACGGTCAGCCAGTTGGGCTGCCACCAGAAAGCCGTCGGCCGCCTCTTTCGGCCTCCCTGTACGCAGCTGAATGTCTCCCGCTTTTTGCACCACTGTGGCATAGGAGCGAAGGGCCTTCGCATCCTCTGGCCGGGTGTCCGTCACGGCTTGCCACAACTGGCGGCTGCGCAGGTAGCTCGCCAGAGCGTCGTTAGTCCGGCCCAGACTTGGCTCAGAGGGGCTGCCCTGCGCGTCACCAACTTTTTCATAAGCTGCCGCGAGTTCGGCCTGCAATGTGATGTCGCCGCTGGCGTCGCCAGCCAAGCCGTTCAAATATTCCAGCGCCGTGCTCACCACCAGTTCGCGCGCTTTCGTTGCACCAGCCAGTGGCGCAATGGCTGCATCGAAATCAAAAAGGAACTTGTTCGACAGCTGCCGCACCTGTTGAAACCGGCGTTCCGCCCGCCGCGCCTGATACTGCCCGATGACCGCGGCGCTGATGAGAGCCACGCCCACAAACGCCCCCGCAGCTAAAGCGGTACGGTGGCGGCGAACGAACTTTGCCGTACGATAGCCAAACGAGTCCGGCCGGGCGCGCACCGGCAGATTGGCCATCGATCGCTCAATATCGTCCGCAAACTCCCGGGCGCTCTGGTAACGGCGTTCCGGCTCCTTGCGCAGCGCCATTTTGAGTATGTTTTCGAGATCGGAGGAGAGCCCGCCAGGCGCGGGCGGAGTCTCGCACACTACGCGAAAAATCTCTGCCGGCGTTAGCGTGGGAATCTCATAGGGCCGGCGTCCGGTCAGCAACTCATAAAGCAATACGCCCAGCGAATAAATATCGGTGGTCGTACCGATGGCCAGATCGCCGCGAACCTGCTCCGGACTGGCGTAAAGCGGGGTGATCGCCTGCAACGCGGTCACCGTCCGAACGTGATCGGATTCGAGCAGCTTGGCGATACCGAAGTCGAGCAGTTTCGCCTGCCCGGCATTGGTCACCATGATGTTCGACGGCTTGATATCGCGGTGTACAACCAGATTCTGATGGGCGTAGGAAACCGCTTCGCAAACACGCAGGAACAGCTCCAACCGCGCCCGCTGTGGCAGATTGTTCGCATTGGCGTAATCGACAATGTTGTTGCCCTCCACCAGTTCCAGAACAATGTAAGAAGTGCCGTCGGCCGCTTCACCGCCATCGATCAAGCGTGCGATGCCTGGATGCGAAAGCGAGGCCAGGATCTGCCGTTCGCGATGAAACCGCTCGCGCGCCGCCGGCGAATCCGTGCCGAAGTGCAGCACCTTCAGCGCCGCGTCCATCTTGAACGCACCATCTTCGCGTCTGGCCAAAAACACCGAGCCCATGCCGCCCTGTCCGATGGTATCGACAGTACGCCATGTGCCGAATGAGCGCGATACAAACTGGGTGGTGAGGATGCGCTCGCCCGCTTTCAGCGCTGTAAGGATGGCCGCGCCCTGCTCCTGGTCCGCCGCGAGCAAACGCATCACCGCCTCGCGCAACGTGGCGCTGGCGGCTGCGAGCGTCTGCTCGCGTTCGGCCTCAGACAGGTCAACCACGCTGCTGAACAGCGCCTCGATTTGCTGCCACAGATCGGCATTCATAGGCGGAACCATTGGCGGAACAACGATGCTAACAAAGTTCCTCGCCCTGCTGCCACGTCACTGAATGGTGACGGTGGCCTTGGCGAAGTAGTTCTTCAGATTGCCGCTATGTTCTGTGGTTTGCGCCTGTTGCGAAGCGATAGAGTAGATCGTGTACACGCCCGCAGGCAAGCGCCACCCCTCCGTGGTCGCCCACTTGCGAAAGCGTGTTTCGCCGATGTTCTGCATCTGTTCATCGACGAAAGCCCCGTCGGTGCCATCGGACTTCTGCTTGTGAATCACCCACCTGGTGAGCGTCACGCCAGCAGGCGTGGGCAGTTCAACGAAGGTGTTGAAGGGCTGGTTGGCCTTCCATTTAGTAGCTTCGCCAACGCACTTCCAGTTATCGTCCACCTCTTTGCAGAACATCAGCTTTCCCGCGCCGGACTTCATGTTGTCGGTCGCCCGCGCACCCACCGTGTCCTCCGAGACCACGATGGATGCCTTCATATAGAGCTTGGCCTGATCGAACTTATTCACGATCTGCAGTTCGTAACGGCCAGGCTTGAGCGTCATCCCGAAGGCGCCGGTACGCCCACCGGTGGTGAAAGTAATGTCGCGATCATCTTCAAACGAGCCGCCCTTGTTCGCGATCACTTTGAGCGTATGCTTCGTGGTGCCGGTTAACGGTGGATCGAAGCGGAATACGCCGAAGACGTTGGTCACCGTTCCTTTGGAGGCGAAGGTCGTGGTTGGGTTGACTGCCATCACGTCGTTCTTCACTTTCGGATCGGCGGCTGCGCGTTCGCACAACGTAAGTTCGACGGACTGGCCATCGACCGTCACCTTTTGATTCGGCGTGAAGGCCGCCGCGGTGGCATCCGTTTTCACCTCTGTCTTTGCAGCGGTCTTGCCCGGCAACTTATTAGTCAAGTTACCCGGCAATTTGATCTGTGCGCCGCCCAGCGAAGTGGCCAGCAGCAGCATTGTAATGTTCCGAATCATATAGTTCTCCTCGCGCGCACAATCATGGCAACCAACGCCGGCAATACCAGCAAGATGCTGGACGGCTCCGGCGTTGCCGAGACAGAAAACGAACCAGTCCCGCCAAAAGGCGTACCCGTGCCCGAATCCGCATTCAGGAATCCTACCAGATAGCTTCCGCCTTGTCCCTGGTCCTTAAAGCTGACAGAATCGAAGTTGCCGGGAGAGTAACTGAAAAACCAGCTGTACACGTTTGGACTCTTGCAGGGGCCCGTTTGAAACATCACCGCCGCCGCCAAATCGCCAGTCGTGCCGCAGCCCGACCCGGAAGGCGTTGCGTTTGTGTTGGCTGCAGAGGTGAAATCGATAGTGTAGATACCGAATTGAACAATGAAGATGGAGAAGCGGGAGCCCAATGCGGCGCTCGAGTCGTAGACAAAGCCGCCGGACGAAGGTGCATTGCCGCCGGTGGTTGTGAAGTTGATGTTGTAAGTGATTGGTGCGGCGGCAACGGCCCCCACGCTGAGTGCGAGAAGGGTGACGATTTTTAGTAGCGTTTTCGTTTTGTGGATGCTCATGCCAGTACAAGGTCCAACCCGGATGGAAATATGGTCAAAGTTTTAGAACTTTTTTTACACCAGGGAGAGTCGAGGGCTCAGGACCTTGTCAGAGAGTCCTGCAGCCAGGCTTCAGCGAGGCGGCTCTCACGGGTGATGGTGGAGACCGAAACGGCCAATACCTCCGCAATCTCTTCGATGGTCAGGCCGCCGAAGTATTTCAATTCCATGATCCTGGCCTTGCGCTCATCGAACTTCTGCAACTCATCCAGGGCATCGTCCAAAGCGACAAACAGGCCATCCCGTTCCGGACCAGCCATGGCCGCCTCATCCAACTCCACCTTAACCTGCCCTGCTCCGCCTCGCTTTTGCGCGCCGCGTGCGCGGGCATGTTTGGCCAGAATCTGGCGCATCAGATGGCTTGCCACGGAAAAGAAATGCCCACGCCCATGCCATTGGTCCTGCTTGTGTTCCACCAACTGCATGTAGGCTTCATGAATGAGGGCAGTTGGAGAAAGAGTATGCCCACCGCGCTCCTCGCGCATGCGGGCGACGGCAATGCGGTGCAGTTCACGATAAACCACGGGGGTCAGGTCGTCCAGGGCTTGCTTGTTGCCCTGCTGCCAACTTTTCAGCAGCGTTGTAAACTCAGCGCTTTCCATGCGTAAGCGTCAGTTTACCAAAGCTTTGTTGCCTCGCGCCGCCAATCCCGATAAAGTAGAACTGCATACCATGAGCGACCAACCGAAAAAACGCCTCCGCAGTGAGATCTGGTTCAATGACATGACCGAGCCAGGCGAAACTGCTGTATACCTCGAACGCTTCCCCAACTACGGCATCACCCGCCAGGAACTCCAATCGGGCCGCCCCGTCATCGGCATCGCCCAGACCGGCGGCGACCTCACACCATGCAACCGCATCCATATGACGCTGGCTCAGCGCGTCCGCGATGGCATCCGCGACGCCGGCGGCATCGTCTTCGAATTCCCCGTCCATCCCATTCAGGAGAGCTGCCGCCGCCCCACCGCCGCGCTCGACCGCAACCTGGCCTATCTCGGACTGGTGGAAGTCCTCTGTGGTTACCCGCTTGATGGCGTCGTGTTAATGACGGGCTGCGACAAAACTACCCCTGCGCTCATCATGGCCGCAGCCACCGTCAACATGCCCGCCATCGTGCTCTCAGGCGGACCGATGATCGATAGCTACGTCAACGGCAAGTTGGCCGGTTCCGGCATGTCGTTATGGGAGGCGCGCCGTCAGGTCGCGGCCGGCAACATTGATAACGACCGCCTGCTCGACATCGTCTGCAATGCCGCCCCCAGCGCAGGCCACTGCAACACGATGGGCACGGCGCTTTCAATGAACTCTCTGGCCGAAGCGCTCGGCATGTCGCTGCCCGGTTGCGCGTCCATTCCTGCGCCGTATGGCGAGCGCGCCCGCATGGCTTACTTCACGGGCCTGCGCATTGTCGACATGGTGCGCGAAGACCTTACTCCGGAAAAGATCCTCACCCGCAAGGCCTTTGAGAACGCCATTGTCTGCTGCTCAGCCATCGGCGGCTCAACCAACTGCCCGCCGCACATCAATGCCATCGCGCGACACATCGGCGTTCCGCTCGATATCGAAGATTGGGAAACGGTAGGCCGCAACATTCCGCTGCTGGCCAACGTGCAACCCGCGGGCGAAGTGCTCGGCGAAGGCTTCCATCGCGCCGGCGGCGTGCCCGCGATCTTCAGCGAACTGCTGAAGGCAGGCGTGGCTCACCCTGACGCCATGACCGTAAGCGGCAAGACCATCGGTGAAAACTACGCCGACGCCAAGGTGCTCGATCCGAGCGTGATCCTCCCCTACGAAAAGCCTTTGAAAGAGCGCGCCGGCTTTGTTGTCGTCTCCGGCAACCTGTTCCATTCGGCGTTGGTCAAGACCTCCGTCATCAGCGAGGACTTCCGCAAACAGTTCCTGCTCGAACCAGGCAATGAGGATTGCTTTACTTCGCGCGTGGTTGTTTTCGAAGGCCCCGAGGACTATCGCCATCGCATCAACGACCCGGCACTTGCGCTTGATGAAACCTGCATGCTGGTCGTACGCGGCGCTGGCCCCATCGCCTACCCCGGCTCTGCCGAAGTGGTGAACATGCAACCGCCCGATTACCTATTGAAGCGCGGCATCCGCATGCTGCCCTGCCTTGGCGACGGCCGCCAGAGCGGAACTTCCGACAGCCCGTCCATCTTGAACGCTTCGCCCGAAGCCGCCGCCGGATCCAATCTGGCCATTTTGAAGACCGGCGACATGGTGAAGGTCGACCTACGCAACCGCACCGTCAACGTGCTGCTAACTGATGAAGAGATCGCCCAGCGCTGGGCCGAATTTACGCCCAAGGAACTGAAACATGATTCCCCATGGCAGGAACTCTACCGCGCCCACACCGGCCAATTGGAAACCGGCGCAGTGCTGGAAATGGCCGTCAAGTACCGCAATCTGAGGGATGTTGTGCCGCGCCATTCGCACTAGCAATGGCGCAGTATAATTAAGTCATGACAGTCCCACCAAGAGGAGTCAGGCACGAAGAAGAGTTGGCGCAGCAGATCAACGCCCTCAAGCCGTATCCATTCGGGGTGGTGAACCTGCGCTTCAAAGTCGATGAGGATTGGACGGGCGAGCCATCTCTTTTCGTTCGGGTCACACTCTCTGACGAGGCAGCTGCGGAACCCGGCTTCTATGAAAATACGCGCAACTTCTCGGAGTATTTCGACGAGAAGATTGAGCCCATCAGGAAGTGGGATCTGTTCCCATTTATTACGTTCCGCAGCGAGTCTGAGCAGGAGAAGCTAAAAGATCCTAACTATGGGGTTTAAGTGGCATTCCACGAGGAATTGATCGAGCACGCTCTATTTCTGGCTCAACTCAAATGGCCCGAGGAGCCAAACCAGGCAGAACTTAGACGCGCAATTTCGGCCGCATATTACGCACTGTTCCATCTGCTGACGTCCGAGGCCTCGCTGAACTGGAAAAATGACAGCCAGCGTAACCGCTTCGCCAGAATGTTTGACCATGCCAGGATGAAGACATGCTCAGCAAGAGTGGCCTCACGCCCAATGCCCACCGATCCGTCACAGGCGAAAGCCTTCACCGACTTGAAAACGGTGGCTCTTGCTTTTGTAAAGCTGCAACAAGAACGGCACTCAGCCGATTACGATAACTCAATAGTCTGGTCTCGCAAAGAAGTGGGGGCACTTGTTTCGCAGGCCAAGGCCGCCATGGCAACGTGGACGGCAATCCGCGACGAACCGCTTGCCCAGGAGTTCCTGTTCGAACTCATCCCCTCTCCTAACCGTTAGCCCTTCGCTGCTTCATCCAGCGATTCGAAGTACAGTTGAACATCTTGAGGACGCGTGTGGATATGCGTGGCGACGCGCTGGCGCGGGGCTTTTACGATCCAGATCTTCTTCTTTGTGCACAGGGTTGAGAAGCGCTGGAAATGTTCGGGCTGCATCTGAAATGTGACCAGCGAGCCATACATGCCGTCATCGGCGGCGCTCAGCAGTTGCAGTGACTGGCGCTTGGCTGATTGCTTGTAGACTTCCTTCGACAAGTGATGGATGCGGAAGTAGATATTCTCCGGACCAACCTCTTTCAAGAACGCCAGGCCGGCCATCATGCCGATGAAGATGGAGCGGTTGTTGGTGCCCATCATCATGTACTTGGCGGCTTTCAGATCGGCACCGCCGCGCACGAAGAAGTCCGTCGCGACTGTGGGCCACAGGCGATCGAGCATCTCTTCGCGCACATAGAGCAGTCCACAGCCGGCGGGCGCGAACATCCATTTGTGCGGACTGCCGGCCATGAAGTCGCAGCCCAGATCATTCATATTCACAGGGATCTGTCCGTGCATGTGCGCGCCGTCAATCACCGTGATGACGCCTTTCGCACGGGCAGCGGCGCAGATGCGCTTCACTGGCATGATCAAGCCGGTGGTCGTAAGAATACCGCTGAAGCTCATCACCTTGGTGCGCGGCCCGATCGCGGAAATCATGGTTTCGACCATTTGGTCTTCGTTCTTGGGAGGCTGCTCGATCTTCACTTCGCGCACAGTCACACCGTGGCGGGCGGCGCGTAGGAACCATCCGCCGCGGCCGCTGGGATGTTCCTGATCGGTGATCAACACCTCATCGCCGCTCTTCAAATCAAGGCCTGCTGCGATGGTGCTCATGGCTTCTGTGGCGTTGTGCATGAGGGCGAGTTCGTCCTTTTTGCAGCCGAGGAACGCACCGAGTTCCGTGCGGTACTTATCGAGCGTTTCATAGCCCCAGCGGGAATACTCTTCGTCCTGCAGTTCAGGGTAATGAGTGAGAGCGGCCGAGCGTTCTATGTGGTTGGTCACCGCGGCCACAACGGGCTTGGGGGCAATGCCCAGACTGCCGTTGTTCATGAAGCAGCGCCAGCCGGGCAGCAGGAACTGCTCTTCGCGAATGCGCTTCCAATAGGCTTCCGGATCGCGTTTCAGCAGATCGGCAGCAGGTAAGGTTGAGGTGGCGATGGAGGCCGCGGAGAGCGGCAAGCCGAAAAGAGATGCGGCGGTCTTGATTGCAGAGCGTCGGTCCATGATGTATTGTAACCTTTTGAATTGAACCTGGAATACACCTATGCAATCACGCCTTCTCGCCGCCGCTTTGATTACGCTGCCCATGTGCGCTCAGCCCAATGGTGCAGTGCTGTTTGAAAAGAACTGCAAAGTCTGCCATCAGGCAGGCAGCGCGATGCGCGCGCCGCTGATGGACGCTCTGAACGGCATGACGCCCGAGGCGATCCGCACAGCGCTCGAATCGGGCAGTATGAAGGCACAGGGCGCTACGCTGTCTGCGGTGGAACGGCAGACCTTGGCGAGTTTTCTGGGCAAGGGTTCAAAGGTCGAAGCCACGGACGCCGCATGCGCGGTGGATCAAACCAGAACAGCGATCACTATCGGCTGGAACGGGTGGGGCGTGGACTACGACAATTCGCGCATGCAGCCAGCGGCGATGGCCGGCCTGGATGCGGCCAGCGTGCCGCGTCTGAAGCTGAAGTGGGCCTTCGGCATTCCCGGCGCAAATACGGTGAACAGCCAGCCTGCCATCGTTGGAGGGCGCATGTACTTCGGCAGCCAGGACGGCACGGTCTATGCGCTTAATGCCCGCACCGGATGCACCTACTGGACCTTCAAAGCCGCGGCAAGCGTGCGCTCGGCAATGACAGTTTCGGCCGAGGGCACGCTGTACTTCGGTGACCTAAAGGCCAACGCCTATGCGCTCAATTCGCAGACCGGCAAGCAGCTATGGCGGGTGCAACTGGACGATCATCCGGTGGCGCGCATCACGGCCGCGCCGAAGCTGTGGAACAACAAACTGTACGTGCCGATCTCCAGTGTGGAGGAGGTTTCGGGCGGCAATCCGAAGTATGAGTGCTGCACGTTCCGCGGGAGCGTGGCGGCGGTGGACGCCGCAACGGGCAAACTGATCTGGAAGTCGTACACCATTCCCGATCCGCCACAGGCGACCACGAAGAGCTCGGTCGGAGTCCAATTGCACGGGCCTTCGGGCGCGGCTGTGTGGCTTTCGCCGACCATCGACGTATCGCGTAAAGTGCTTTACATTGGCACCGGCAACGGCTACTCCGATCCGGCCACCAAGTACACGGAGGCCGTGATCGCCTATGACCTGGAGACCGGCTCGATGAAGTGGTCGCAGCAGCTCACGCCGGGCGATGGCTGGAACTTCGCCTGCTCCGCACAAGGCGGGGGACCGAACTGCCCGAAGGATCGCGGGCCGGATGTGGACATCGGCGCATCGCCCATCCTGCGCAAGAACATCATCCTGGTGGGGCAGAAGTCGGGCGTCGTGTACGGCCTGGATGCCGAAAGCCAAGGCAAGCTGTTGTGGCAGACGCGCATCGGCAAAGGCGGCTCTCTGGGCGGCATTCAGTGGGGCATGGCCTCCGATGACAAGACCGTCTATATCGCGCTCAGCGACCGCCGACTGGGCCGCTGGCAAGAGGAGGGCGGCCTGTTCGCGCTCGATATCGCGACCGGCGCCAAGCGCTGGAACACGCCCGCGCCAAAGCCCGAATGCTTAAGCCACCCCAACTGCAGCGCGGCGCAAATGGCGCCGGTGACGTTGATTCCCGGCGTGGTGCTCAATGGCTCGATGGACGGCCACATGCGCGCCTATGCAGCCGGAGACGGCAAGATCATCTGGGACTTCGACACACTGCGCGACTTCGAAACCATCAACGGCGTGAAGGCCCGTGGCGGGTCGATCAGCGGATCGGGCGCGGTGGTCGTTGGGGGCATAATGTACATCAACTCCGGCTACGGAGCACTGTCGGGAATACCGGGCAACGTTGTGCTCGCTTTTGCCGCAGAATAGAGGAATGAAGACAACCGTCCTCTTACTGCTCGCTATGGCCCTCGCCGAAGCCAAGAACCCCGTCACCCATGAAGCCGTGTGGCTCATGAAGCGCGTTGGCGCACCCGTGCCCAGTCCCGATGGCAAGTGGGTGGTCACCTCGGTGATCAACCCGGCCTACGACGAAAAGGACCAGACCTCAGACCTGTGGATCGTGCCCACGGACGCGAGCGCCAAGCCGCGCCGCATCACGTTCACCAAGTCGGCCGAAAGCGGAGCGACGTGGAGCCTGGACAGCCGGTTGATTGCCTTCTCGGCCAAACGCGATGGCGATGACGCGGCGCAGATCTACGTGCTCGATATGGCCAGCGGCGGAGAAGCTCAGCGGCTGAGCTCGATCCCCAGCGGGGCCACTGGACCGCGGTTCAGCCCCGATGGCAAGTCGATCCTGTTCACCAGCAACATCGATCCGGAGGCGGCCGACAAGAAGACACGCAAGTACAAGGCACGCGTCTATGAGAGCTTCCCCGTGAGGTATTGGGACCATTGGCTGGACAAGACCAAGCCGCACATTTTTGTGCAGGCGGTGGACGCGGCGGCCAAGCCGAAGGACCTGCTGGAAGGCACGGCGTTACTTGCGAACCCCGGTTTCGCGGGTGTTTCGAACGATACGGGCGAGGACCTGCAGCCCACGTGGGCTCCCGATTCGCAATCGGTGATCTTCGCCGCCAGCACCAACAAGAACCAGTCGGCCTATGCCGAAGTCTGGACCGCACTATACCAAGTGGCGGCCACAGGCGGCGAGCCGAAACGCATCACCAAGGGCGAAGACAGCTACGCCAAGCCGCGGTTCGCACCCAACGGCAAGGCGCTCTATGCCTTGGTCACGGCGAAGACGGGCAAGCCTTACAACCTGGACCGATTGGGCATGATGCCGTGGTCCGCGGCGGGCGAGATGAAGGTGATCACCGGGGGCTGGGACCGCTCCGTAACCTCATTCGCCATCGCGCCGGACAGCCAACGCGTCTATCTGCTGGCCGAGGACGCGGGGCATGAGAACCTGTCGTCGATCGGCGCGACGGGCGGCACGGTGCGCTTGGACCTCGAAGCGCCGCTCGGCGTCTATACGTCGCTGGCCATCCCGGAGCGCGCGGCGTCGGCGATGCTGATCGCCAACTGGGAGAGCGCGGTGAATCCGGCGGAAGTGGTACGCATCGACGTTGGCGGCAAGAGCCACCGCAATCTGACGAGCTTCAATACCGAGGCCGCGGCGCAGGTGGACTGGCAGCCGGCGAAGCACTTCTGGTTTGCGTCGAAAGGCGGGCGCAAGATCCACAACATGGTGATTGTGCCTCAGGGCTTCGACCCGGCCAAGAAGTATCCGCTGTTCGTGGTGATCCACGGCGGCCCGCACAGCATGTGGCGCGACCAGTTCTTTCTGCGCTGGAACTACCATCTGCTGGCCTCGCCGGGGTACATCGTGCTGCTGACCGACTACACCGGCTCCACCGGCTACGGCGAGAAGTTCGCGCAGGACATTCAGTTCGACCCGTTCAAGACGCCGGGCGAGGAGATCAATCAGGCGGCCGATGAGGCGATCAAACAGTTCGGGTTCATCGATGCGTCGCGCCAGGCGGCGGGCGGCGCCAGTTACGGCGGCCATCTGGCAAACTGGCTGCAGGCGACCACGACCCGCTACAAGTGCCTGATCAGCCATGCGGGCCTGATCAACCTGGAATCGCAGTGGGGCACCAGCGACGGCATCTACCATCGCGAACAGAACAACGGCGGTCCGGTGTGGGAGCAGGCGGCTACGTGGCGCGAGCAGAACCCCATCCGGCTGGCGAAGAACTTCAAGACACCCATTATGTTGACGGTGGGCGAAAACGATTTCCGCGTGCCGTTGAATCAGACTTTGGAGAACTGGAGCGTGCTGCAGCGGCTGCAGATTCCGAGTAAGTTGATTGTGTTTCCGGAGGCCACGCACTGGATTCTGAAGGGCGAGGACAGCCGGTTTTTCTATGGCCAGTTACACGACTGGCTAAAGCGGTGGCTGTAGGGGCAGGGCCGGCGGAAACCTGAGAAAATAAAATGCAAAAAAGCATTGAAACTCTATTTTCTCCACAGGCCAGGCTATTGATGTTGAGCAGGTTACTACTCTCTCAGGGTTTGTTCGGGTTGTGCCTGTAACCTGTTGTGTGACTCGGCATAGGTTCGACTCCTTTTTCCGGCGGAGATAACTTCCGCCTGTGTGTTTTTTAGCACGGGGGATGGGGCCGAGTAACTGCGGGTTTCGCTAAGTGATTGGGAAGTAAGAGAAAACAAATTTCGCGATGCTGTGATCATTTAAGTTTCCATTGGCGGGGCGCGCAGACACTACTCCGAATCGAGCAAAGGCGCTCCTGTAATGGAAACGCAACTGCGGCACTTTCTATTGGTTGTCAAAGCGCCAAGATATTATTTCCTCGCTCCCAGTATCTCGAAGAGCGAGTGGCTTGTCCTTAAGCCCAAGTCCGATCCAATCGCCGAAGGCAAAGGAGGGTCGTCGAATTTCAGACATATTTGCGATTGGCAATACTTTCATTGTCGCCATTTCGATTGCCAAAATTCGCGGCTGGTCCCGCTCAACAAGAGAAAGGAAGAATAGTCGAGTACCATCTGCTGACCAGTTCAGATAGCCTGCTCGCGCCCCAGGCACCTGGCGCCATTTTCCGGTCCGATGTTCAAAAATGGCCAGATCGAGGGTCCCTGAGCGCACACATGCCAGGAATCGTCCGTCGGGGGACCAACTTGGCGTATTCAATCCCTCTGAGCCTGGAACCCTGTGGATCTTTCGCGAATGAATCTCCAGAATCCGGATGAATGCGTCCGCCCCGCTGTTCGGATTCGGTACGGACCCAAAAGCAATCCGATCGCCGGCCGGAGACCAAGTCGGGTCGGCCTCGGCTTGCTCAGCTCCGAGCAACGGCGTCAAGGTCCCTCCGTTGGAAGGAACAATTCTGGCCCGCCACGGATTCCCAATCTCACGAGCCATGCACGCAATACTCAATCCATCCGGTGACCACCGCGGCATGCTTACTCTCAGTGGGGGGAATGTAAGCTGGATGGGTTCCGTACAACCCGGCATTTTGCATCGCCATAGGGTGTGGTCGGGCGAGCGTGTGTAGGCTAACCATTTGCTGTCTGGCGAGTAGGAAGCGGTTGCTATTGAAATACCCTCCAGCAAAGGAAGCCATTGCCCCGTGCTGCCATCATATTGCACAACTTCGCTTTTCTGGGACTGACTGAGAATAAGCAAGCGGCCGCCTCCAGGCAACGGAAGTGGCGAGCGGTAGTTAATGCGACCTGATGTCAATTGGATCGCGGCCCGGTTGCCCCAACTGAGCAAGTTTGAATTCTCCCGATGCGCGAACACATGAAAGAAGCCATTCACCGATGCCTGAAAAAAATAGAAGGCCCCATCCGCGCTCCAGGCGCCACAACACTGTTGTGTTAGTGTGTCATGACCAAAGGTGGACGGGTATGGCGCGGAATTGAGCGAAACTGTCTCCCAGATACCGTAAATTGACCGGTTCGAATCATAAACAGTGAAGCGCAGCGATTTTCCATCTGGCGCCCACCGGAACCAATAGGCGCGCCCCGGAGTATCGAACAGCTTTCGTGTCACAGCGCCATCCGGTGTGGCCTCATAAACGGTTTGAGACCTGCTGAATATAATATGTTTCTGATCCGGGGTCCAGGCTGAATCGTATGCCAGAATATCTCCCAGCCGCCGCGCTGGTCCAGCCGGAAGCGGTTGCAGGAATAAGGGCTGATCATCGTCTTTAGACCCCTCAATATTTCTCAGCAGAAACGACGAACCATCCGGCGCAATTGCGCCAGGATCGGGGTTCTCAATGGAGGTTCCAATCGGCTCAGACTGTGATGTATTATCGAGGGCCTTCCTGATAATCCGGAATCGGCTGTGCTCTAATTGTTGGAAATACAGGTAATGTCCATCCGCGGCGAGCGGGGGCAGTTTCGCGGCATTCGACAGATTGAGACGGTCTGGCCCATCGTCCGAGAGTTTTAAGGGGCGGGTCCGATTTACGCTTAGAGAAAAGGCGGCCGACACAATTAAGATCACGGCGATCGTCAATACGGGCAACAGCCGATTTTGTTTCGAGCCCAGTTGAGCGTGGTGGTGTGTGTCTGTGTGTGTGGGGGGGGGAGGAGACGAGACAACGGAGTCTTCTATCTGATTCCCTTCCAGCCATTTCTCCAGATCCTCGCGAAACGCGTAGACGGAACTTTTGATGCCGCCCGGCACACGCCGGACAGGTAATTGGCGCTGAATTTCCCAACGTCTGGCAGTTTTTTCACAACAATTCAGGAATTTAGCGATCTCTTTCCACGAACTGAATCGTTGCTTCTCAGCTTCCAGCATCGGACATAAGTCTATCAGATTGTTAAGGTCCACGGTGTCTGTCGCATTGATGTCGCATGTTGTCCGCATTTGTCCGTTGTAACGTTCAGTCGTTGCCGCTACGCTTTCCACAAGGAGATTTTTGAGTGAAACAAAGCAGCTTACAAGTGCTCACATTGACGGCGATTTTATTGGCTGCCAATTGTTTGGGGCAGGAGTCGAAACAACCCCAGGCTCGAAGTTTGGAGGTGGCTGATGTGGTGACGCTACTCCAATCCGGGATGGGCGAGGATGTTGTCATTAGCAAGTTGCAGAAAGATGGCAAGGCGTTCGATCTATCGGCCGAGGATCTGATGACGCTGAAGAAGGCTGGCGCTACCAATGCCGTCCTTAAGATGATGTTATCGCCAAGCATTGGTTCAGCAATTCCCACAACCCAACAACCAGCAGCCGCGGCTGCGTCCGGTCTCCCCGATGAACAAGGCGTTTATGCGAAGATCAAAGGAGAATGGAAACAAATCGATCCGGAAATCGTGAATATGAGGACCGCCAACATGTTGGGGGCCGCGTTTTCCTACGGCATCTCAAAGGCAAAGATTAAGGGCGATATCGATGGCACCCGCAGTAAGGTCCAATTGGCTGGACCAGTCGAAATCCTTGTAAGGTGCGCCGATGGGGTGTCCGCTTCCGAATACAACGTTGTGAAGATGGAAGAAAAAGCGGGGCGAAGGGAATTCGAGGCTGCGAAGATGGGTTTCGCGTCTGCGCAGGGTGGGGTGCGGAAGGGAGTCGTGGCTGTGAAGTTCGAAAAGGTCGGGAAAGCAACCTATACTGGCGTTCTGAGTAATGTTTCCCGCGGCGAATATGGGATCCTGCCGCCTGGCGCCGCTACCTCGGCGACAACAGGAAGTGCCGGGAAAATCTACACATTCAGCATCATCGAATAACTTGTCTCGCGGAAGAGTGATATCCGATATTTCATTGTATTAGAGTTTGCCTTGCTATCCATGTGGCAGGGTACGGTACAAGGAGAGCCTCTATGGAATTGGTAACTCAGCGCACATCCCCGCTTCAATGCGAAGAAGTTATTGTTAGGGCGATTCAGTTGTTTTCGACTACCAATTACAAGCCAGTCCGCCCGTGTCGCGACATTTCAGGGCAAACCACCGATTCCGTGGTTTATGCTGCTACTCACATTCCTGGGCTTTATGGCGTGCATTGTTCCTGGCGTCATCATGTATATCGTGGTGAACAGTAAGTTGTACCGCATCAAAACACTCGTCGTCACCGCCAACCCTGTTTCGGGAGGCAGCCAAGCCATCGTTCAGCATCCAAATTATGCGGCGACACTTGCCAGCCAGTTTATCGAGTTCTTGCCACTGCGGCAGGCGGTCGACCAGCCGGCCCTCACCGAGGCGGCAGGTGCGACCCAAGGCGTGGCTCAGTTCTGCATCAATTGCGGCGTACAGATTGAAGCTGGCGGCCAATCTTGTGAGAGTTGTGGAGCAAAGCAGTAAGGTGCCAATTTATCGTGTCCGTCGTTTTGAATTGAAGCAGGTGCGGTGTGCATGTCTATATCGGACGACAATCGCCAAGCGTGGTTTGTCAGATTGCAGGATAAAGCGGTAACAAGCGAAAAGAATTGGTCGGTTGCGTTGGTGCTCTCCGTCTTTCTGGGCGCATTCGGTGCCGACCGGTTCTACCTTGGATACGGTGTGCTTGGCCTATTAAAGCGCGGAACAATCGGAGGGTTTGGAGTGTGGTGGCTCCTGGACATCTTCTTGCTTCTCACCAACACGCTAAGAGACGCAGACCGAGGAAGCCTCCGCAGTCCATTCCACAAGTGAAGAATGCGCACCTCGGAAGCATGGGATGAGGAGAATTTCAATGTCGTTCGCGTCTATTTTGTCTGGCCGTTGCGCAGGTCGCTCGGTGCCGCTGATTGCGGCCTTTATCATTTACGCTTCCACGCTCGCCAATGGTCAGAAGGTGCAATTACCGGCGTTGCCATATCTGGCGACGGATGAGGTAATCGCTTCATCGGAGCCAAGAGGAATCCAATCATTCCCAGCAGCGCAAGTGTCAACCGCAGTGATGACACGTACATCTCCAGAAACCTGCACTCCTAGCACGCCCCCTGCAAACGTGACGACATTTTTGGCCACCGACACGCAGGCCGTCATATGGTTCTACGCCACTTCGGTAAACTTGGGCGATGTTTTTGCCGGTGATTACTACAGCCCCGGAGGACAATTGTATGCTGCAGCCAGCGGGTCCTGGTCTCCCCTCACAAACACAAACAACGTTTGCTTTGTCGGGCTGCCATTAATAATCGCGGGGGCGCAAGCTGCCACCCTCCCGGGTACGTGGTCTGTTAAGGTGAAGCTGAATGGCGTTCCACTTTTCAGTCTGCAATTTGAAATCGCTTCTACAGGTAACGGCCCGGCAGGCAGTGGCCCGGCGATTTCCGCGGTGTCAAACGCTTTCGGTGACAGCCAGGCGATTGCACCGAATACGTGGGTGATGATCAAGGGGTCAGGCCTTGCCCCAGCCGGAAAATCGCGCATTTGGCAAGACTCCGACTTTGTAAATAACCAGATGCCAACTGAACTGGACGGCGTTAGTGTGACAGTCAACGGGAAGAAAGCGTTTGTATACTATATCAGTGCAGCGCAAATCAATATTCTCACGCCCCCCGATCCAATTTCGGGACCAGTACAAGTGCAAGTCGCCAACAATGGGTTGACGAGCTCTTTTGTCAGCGTTTTGGAGCTACAGTCTTCCCCATCGTTCTTTGTAATCAATGGCGGCCACTACGTGACGGGCGTGCATGCCGATGGGAGCCTCATCGGACCTGCCAGCCTGTATCCTGGCCTGACCACGCCGGCCAAGGCGGGGGAGACTGTTACTCTTTATGGAAACGGGTTCGGGCCGACATCGCCGCCCGTCGTCAGCGGGTCCCCATCGCAATCCGGGGTCTTGCCCACGATGCCTCTGATAACGATTGGTGGGGTTGCCGCCACGGTCCAATTTGCTGGCTTGGTGTCGCCGGGACTTTATCAGATTAATGTTGTTGTGCCGATGGCATTGTCAGGTGGAGACAAGGCCCTGACGGCTACGTACAGTGGGCTTAGCGTTCAGGCTGGTGTGTTAATTTCAGTGCAGCAAGCAGAGGCGCCGCCGCCTACCCTGAGTGGACTGAGCCTTTCGCCGAGCGCAGTGGCTGGAGGCGCGAACCTCGCCGGGCGCGTTACATTGAGCGGGCCAGCCCCTTCTGGCGGGGTGGTTGTCACATTGAGTAGCAGTGGGCTCGCTGCTGTGGTTCCCGCCACGGTGGCTGTGTCCACGGGCCAGTCTTCCGTTACGTTCCCGGTCACAACCAGCGTGGTGACTTCGAGCCAGATAGTTACGATTACGGCAACATACGCAGGCGTGACTCAAAGGGCGGACCTCACGATCAACATTCCTGCAGTAACGGTTGCAAGTCTTTCTTTGTCGAGTTCTTCAGTCACGGGCGGAACGAGTGTAACTGGTACGGTGCGACTCTCCGGCCCCGCACAAACAGGCGGTGCGGTTGTGACGCTGCGAAGCAGTGGCAGCGCTGCCAGCGTGCCTTCGAGTCTTACAGTGGCGGCAGGTCTGTCTTCCGCCACCTTTACCGTCACGACCAGCGCGGTCAGTTCCAGCCAGAGCGTCATCATTACCGCTAGTCTCGGTTCGTCGTCCCAAACTGCAATATTGACGGTCAATCCAGCCCCGGCCTCGCCGTGGAAGTTTGGGAGTTACATTCTCAATGGAAGCCTCACCGTGGAAGGTCGAACCACGCAGGTGCAGATCACAAGCAGTCCAGCTAGTGCCTTCAGCAACTATATGGGTACGGTAATCAATAGCCAGGCCGACACCAATATCGCCATCGGAATTATCTTCGAGAGCGCGACTACATCCGGAAACACGATCACATGTACGGGAGTGAACAGAGCCGGCAGCAACTACTTCAACTCAAGCCACGGTTTTAATCTCGAGCCGATCATTTCCGGAACGATGACGCTCACGCTTGGTGCTGCGGGGCAAGGAGCCCCCGTAAACGGCACAATAAACTTTACGACTACCGCCCGTTCATTGACAGCAACCTTTGCGGGCACCGTGAGTACGGTTATTTCCTTCTTCTGAACCTTAGTCCAGTAATGGGCCGTAGGCTGTCAAAGTAGGTGGGTTTTGCGATTGGTCAGGTCCAGGCATAACTGGCCCAAATGCGGCGCGCGGCCGGTTGATCGAACATTGAGTAACGAGGGCAGAGCCGTTGAGCCTTGTGGAGATTATCATGCGAATTTGG
Organism: uncultured Acidobacteriia bacterium; assembly: GCA_903881085.1. Classification (GTDB taxonomy): domain Bacteria; phylum Acidobacteriota; class Terriglobia; order Bryobacterales; family Bryobacteraceae; genus CAIRSA01. The sequence goes on along the minus strand of CAIRSA010000033.1, from coordinate 18,776 downwards.
CCAATAATTGGGCTAACAGCTCTTTTTGTTCTCTCTTATCCAGCGCTAGCGGATGAAACATCTGTCGCAGCCAATCTGCTGCCGCTCATTTTCGACGATAAGTCCAACGATGCTCATAACTGGTGCTCTGGTGACAAGTGTGTCGACGTTGTGCTGATTCACGGTATCTATGGAACAAACAGCTATGATCTCAACTGCGCGCTGACCTCTCCTGTAGAAACCGACTGTTATTGGCAACCTCTGATCGACCATCTTCGTGCTCAGCCCTTGGTGGCGAAGAAGATCAGAATCTTCGTCTTCCGCTACATGTCAGACACAGCCAACTCTACGGTGGACATCGGCAAAGCATTGCGCACTTGTATCGATCCGATCCCATTGGACAAAGTTCCATGCAAGGAGCTTAAACGGCCGTCCAGACAGTTCATCATCGTCGCGCACAGCATGGGTGGCCTGGTTGCGCGCCAATTCATGAATTTTCCCGAGGATCGCAGCGCAGAACGAGGAGCTGAATTCGTTAGTGGTGTCATCACGTTGGCGACGCCCCACCAGGGCACGCCTCTGGCGAACCGAGTGTTGCGTGACAAAAGAGTGGAACGGCTCAGCGGCTACAATTCACTCTTATGCAAAGTCACAAAAGAGTGCCTAGACATTGCACTCCTATTTGATTTCGGAGACATCGGATTCTGGTGGTATAAGAACCATGATATGGAACTAGCGACAAACGCGGATTTGCCGAATCGGTCTGATCTTCTTTGGGACGAGCATGACGCTCTTTTTGCCGAGGAGCGTAAGATCATACCCGCGACACAAGAGGTGAACGTATCTCTGCGTCACCTGGAGGACTCTGCTCTCGCAGATGACTCGCGGAAATTCATCCTCTATGGCAGTTCCGTGGACACAACTACTGTCAGCATCGACAGCATAGAGAAATTCATTCGTGCCGACTTGGGCCACAATTCGCTCAAGGCAACCGCTTGGATGGCTGTCCACTTCCTGGATCCCTATCTTCTGAACGATGGCCTTGTGCCTCTCGTTAGCGCTATGAAAGATGGGGATAATAAAGTCAACCTCCGCCGGGAAGACCTGTACGATTTCGACCACCTCGACATGTACGGCAACTCCCTCGGAACAGACGGCAACAAGAAACTGGACCTGTTCAACCGAGTGACCGCCGATATCGACGCGCTGGTGGGTTTCAAGATGATCCCACCGCAACTCCTGCGCTTGGATGTGTCGCCAGCGGTTGTCGCGGCAGGAACGACGGCGACTCTTTCCTATCGCATTCGCAACGGGAACGGCAAATCAGTCCCGGCAAAGCTGAAAGCGATTTTCTCGGGGAGCGGCAATAAGACGGCGTGCGTCTCGGTGACGAAAGAAATTCCGGTCTCCATAGTCCAAGGATCGATTGATGTCACAGTCACGTGGTCACTACAGGTACCGGCGGACTTCGCCGCTGGGCCAGTTTCAATTGCCGGAGAAGTCGTTCCTGTTCCTGACGATGGGCGAGATGTATGTCTTAACTCTCCGGTTCTACTGGGCAACCCGCCGCCAAAAATCACAACTTCTTTTAATTTGACGGCGGCCGATCCCTTTATGCCAATTCCGACCATCAGCCTCGCCCTTTCAAGGCCGGAGAAGCAGGACTACAGGATCGGCGAAACCGTGCAACTGAAAATGACGACAACCGCGGGAGTGGCGCCGTTTCAAATGGGTGGAGCAACTACCATAGCAACCGCATTCCCGCACTCATTTACGATATTTCTCTGGGTCGTGCGTCCCGACGGCAGCATTCGGTACTACTACGTGGACAGCACCAACAACCTGCGTGAATCCGCTCTGCCGACTCCGGTGAGCACACCTGCGCCGGTCGTCGGCCGAACCTGGGATCTGATGAGCGTGACGGTCGATCCATTGATGCAGGCCGGTCAATACTTCTGGCATGCTGCCATCTACAACAGCGAAGTGTTCGCCTCGCCCGATCAACGCGCTTCTGCCAATCCTATCGGTTATCGCGTCCTGGCAGAACGTACCCCCGAGCCGTCCGTGACCGGAATTAGCACGGAGAGCCACGTCTATGAACCGGGCGACACAATGGCGATCAACTACAGCACGTGGCGCGGTGCTTCTACTTCCGCAAAGTACGACCTGATGCTGCGTGTGACCGCCGGCGGGTCGGGAACCACGTACTACTTTTATGACGACCCCTCCGACGCCACGTCCCGCTGGTTACATCCCTCAATCCGGCCCATGCAAACGCTCATCCCCAACGATGGCGAAGCACACATCCCCACTGCCGGCATGGATCCAATCATCATCACGAAGGACACCCCTTCGGGACCATTCGAAATGAAAGCCTACTTCTCCCTTCCTGGCAAGAACACGCAGGTTGGCGAGAGCGCCACTTGGACCTTTGTAATGGATACGCCGGCTAAGCCATGCTTCATTGCCACCGCAGCCTTCGGGTCGCCCCTCAACGGTTCCGTGGTTGTTCTCCGCCGGTTTCGCGATCGCATTTTGCTTGCAAACAGTTTGGGTGAACACTTCGTGAACCTTTACTATCGCTACTCGCCGCGACTGGCAGCTGCGATCAGTGTGAGGCCACTTGCTCGCAAAATTGTGCGGACACTGCTCTGGCCGCTCGTAGTTTTGTCCAGCCTTTGGTTGGCCACCGGATTCCCCGCCGTCCTGGTGATCTGCTTGGCAACACTCCTCATGATTGGCTGGCTCATCCGCCACAGCCCGAGGTTCACGATGATTGCGCTGGCGCTGGCGTTTGCTGCCGGCGTTCTGAACGCGGCTGAAGTTCGTGGCAGCGTAGTGCGCTCGCAGCCGTTTCCAGCCCCCGTGGTTGGGGCTTTCATCACTGTCTCAAACTCCTCTTTGCAGACGGCCACAGGCCCTGACGGCACATTTCGAATTCAGAATTTGCCCGCTGGCACCTATCAGGTGCAGGCAGCGGCGCCCGGCTTCCAGAGTGCGAGTGTTCAGGCAACTCTCAGTTCGGCCACCGCTATCCAGAATATTGTGCTTGCCGTCACTCCAACCGGCGCCAGGACCTACGAATACTACCTCGCCCATACGGCGGAGACAGCGGGATGGTGGACCGTTTTCGCCCTTACGAATGCGGGCTACACCGGCGCCGATGTGTCCTTCGCGGCCTTCGATGCGGCCGGCCAGTACCTTGGAACAAGCACAAAATTGACTCGGATCGAGATCAACCAGCAGTTCGGCGGCTCGCCATCGTCGTTCTTCGCGGCGGGCATGGCGGCCAAGGCAGCCTGGTACAAGATCACCAGTTCCGCTCCATTGGCGGGAATCGAGATGTTTGGTTTGACAGGCGGAACGTTTGCTGCGTTGCCGTTGACCATGGCATCAAGCCAATCGTTGTTCTTCCCGCACGTGGCGGTCGATAGCCAATGGTGGACCGGCATCAGCGTTGTGTCCGGTTGGGTTCGCGCCTCGAACGTCGCAATGGAGGTGCGAGACGGTGTGGGCACGACGCTGGCAGCCGCCAGCCGGATTGGCGTCATGAAGCCGGGCGAGAAGACAGTGGATCAGTTGCAGAACTATTTCGGGTGGGACTATCCGCGTGCCTCCCAGTGGGTGAGCGTCCGCGCCGACGGGCCGATCACCGGTTTTGAACTCTTCGGAACCCAGGATTTTAAGATGATGGCTGCAGTCCCGGGCACCGGCAGTGGTGCGCGCCGCTTGTTCTTGCCGCACATTGCAACCACTTCCGGCTGGTGGACAGGCGTCGCAATGCTGAACGTAGGTACGACGAATGCAATCGTGAAACTCACTGCCTATGGGGCGGACGGAGCAAACCTCGCCGTGGGTAACGCATTATCTCTGTCACCCGGACAGCGCACGGTCAACCAGATCCAGAACTATTTCGACCGCTGGCCCGCCAACGTGAAGTATGTCGAGTTGAATTCCGATAGCGATCTGATCGCATTCGAGTTGGTCGGCAACTCGGCAATGCCAGCGATGAGCGGAATGGCCGCGTTCACCAGCGCCGGAGCAGAGTTGGTCTTTCCTTTCGTCGAATCGGATTCCGGCTGGGAAACTACGCTGCAGGTTGCCAACGTATCGCCGGCAACTGCGCAAGTCACACTCGACGCGTACGACTCGAAGGGTTCCAAACTAGCAGAAATCATTGTGAGTCTTCCAGCGCGAGCTGTGCGTGAGGGTACCTTGAAAACGCTGTTTGGACGGGCGCTGCCCGACGCCCGCTCCGTTCGAGTGCGCAGCAGCGCAGGCACGCTGGCTGGTTATTCTTCGCTGGCTCGTCTCAACATTGCCGGCTTTGCTGATTTTCCGGCACAACTTGTCTCGCAAACCAATGGGGTTGGGAGTTCCACTTCAGCAGTTTCAAGCATCGCGAACTTCAGTCGCCTCGTCGATGCCGTTAAACTCGATCCGGATCCTGCCGGCGGCGTTCGTATCGTGTGGTCCAGCGAAGTCGACCCGCTAGTTAGAGAGTTGACTGGAGGGCAGGTCCAGTCCGGCGACATCGTGGTTGAAGTGAACGGTATTAAAGTGAATTCCCTGCTTGATCTATGGACCGCCTACCGGCAGAACCGAGAAAAAGCTGTGTCGCCAGTTCAGGTTCGGCGTGGAGGAGGGCAGCCAATCGGGATCGAAGTGCGCAATACTTCCAAGGTAATCGCAAAATAGAGGAAACATTAAAAGGCGTCTACAATAGAAGTTCATTGATCTGTGCGCGGCTGTACTTTGGGGATGGAGTGGCGCTGACCAAGTCCCATCAACTTTGACCCGATTGGGACGCTGCTGTTTGCTGAGGGATCTGTTGCTGTTCTCGGGATAGAAACGGGAACCAAGCGCTGCCTGAGAGCTCCGGTCTCACCCGATAGCGTTATCATGACAGGCGTCTATCCTAGCCGGCCAAGGCGTGACTTCCTGGAAGTCTATGTGTGCGAGGATCGTCGCTAGGCCGGACTATTCACCAAAATCACCTTGGGCGCTGCGATCAACATGCCAGTGTATCCGAGCCCGGATATGGACTACTTTTAATCCGATGTCTGGTCAGGATTCAGGTCATCTTTCGCGCTATGATGTAATTGGCATATGGTAAAATCAACATGTAGGAATCCAAGACGCACCTCTCCCGCTACATCGAGCAGGTAGAACTTGGCGAAACCGTAGTCGTCTGCCGCCGCAACGAACCTGTAGCGGAGCTTCACGCCATTCGTCCGGAGCCCGGCCAGACGGTTCAGGTAGCCGGTTTTCTGAAGGGCCAGATCGATTGGACTCCGGACGCATTCGAGCCGCTCTCGGGCGAAAAGCTTGCGGAATTCGATGGCGCGCCTGTTTTTCCTTCCACTGACAAACCATGAGGATTCTGCTGGATACTTTGGCATTTCTTCGGTTCCAATCTTAGTCCGAGTCAGCGAATTGACGCTCGCCGCCGAAAAGCTTCCACTGTTCCACAAGGATCCATTTGACCGCATGCTGATCCCCCAGGCCATCATCGGCAGTCTTGCCAGGGTTACGAGTGACCCGGCATTCGAAGCTTATCCAGTTCGCCTGGCGTGGTAATCTGACGCGCCCGGCAAAACGTGAACAAGCTGTCCCACGCTCTCACAATTTGACCTTCCCAACTGCGTTAGAATAACATCCTCACGTCTTACGGGGAGGATTATCGAGATGCGAATATTTGTTGCCGTACTGTTAATGGCTGCTTCCATCGGCGGCGCCGAAGAGTGGGACCGGTTTCGCGGACCCAATGGCTCCGGGGTTTCGCAGAGCATCGGCTTTCCGGTGGAGTTCGGCAAGCAGAAGAACATGCTGTGGCGCACCCCGGTCCGCCAGGGTAAGTCGTCACCTGTTCTCACACGGCGGCATATCTTCCTGACTGCTTTCGAAAACGAAAAGCTGTACACGCAATGCTTCGACCGCGCAACGGGCAAGCTGCTGTGGGAACGGTCGGTAAACCGGGAGCGTAGCGAGGTGGTCAACAAACTGAACCACCCGGCGGCCATTACCGCGGCGACAGACGGCGAGAATGTCTATGCGTTCTTCTATGAATATGGACTGGTTTCGTACAGCGCGGATGGAAAGCTGCGGTGGGAGGTTAAGCTGGGCCCCTTCTCCAATGCCATGGGACACGCGGCGAGCCCAATTGTGGCTGGCGGCAACGTGGTGCTGGTGATCGACCAGATGGTGGATTCGTTCATCGTTGCGTTCGACCAGCGCAATGGCGAGATGCGGTGGCGGACGTCGCGGGAGGAAAAAGAGGGTTGGGGGACGCCGCTGCTGTATCAGCCGGCGGGTGGTGCACCGGTGATCGTGACGTCGGGGCGCGGACTGATTGGGGCACATCGTGTATCGGATGGGCAGCGGTTGTGGGGCCGCACGAACAACGCTCCGTCGATTGTGGCCAGTCCGATTCTGGATAAGGACACAATGTACACGTTCGGGTATGGCTACGACGACATGAGTCCTTTTGGGCCTCAGCTCGATAAGTACGACAAGAATCACGATGGGCAACTTACTCCGGACGAGTATGGAACTGACGCGTATCTGTTGGGGATCGCCAAGTATGTGGGCAACCGGGATGGCATTGTTACGAAGGAGAAGTGGGAAGAGCGGAGGAAGATCTCCATGGCACCTTCGAGCCTGATTTCGGTGAACCTGGGGGCTGGGGCGACGAAGGCAGGCGACGGGCAGAAGCTGACCAAAGAGTTGTGGAGATACGAGAAGAATTTCGTGAGCGTGGTGCCTTCTCCGCTGCTATATGAGGGTGTGCTGTACATCATACGGAATGGCGGGATTCTGACGTCGTTCGATGCGAAGACGGGCGAGGTGGCAAAGGCGGCTCGCGTGACTGGCGCGCTGGGGGCATACTCGTCGTCGCCGGTGGCGGCGGAGGGCAGGGTTTATGTGGGGAATGAGGAGGGGAAGGTGACGGTGCTGAAAGCCGGGCGGGAGTGGGAGATTATTGCGATTAACGATTTGGGCGAGGGGGTTTTCGCTACGCCGGCGTTGGTGGAAGGGAATATTTATTTGCGGACGGCGGAGGCGTTGTACCGGTTTGGAACTACCACGGCAGTTCGGTAGCTAACGTAGGGCCGTCGGGGCTTTTGTCCGTGGCGCAGGATTGGGAGAGTGTGCTTGCGACGCCGGCGATGCGAAGTTCCGTGGCGCGGGTGCCGCTGATGCGGACAACGTGGAGGGTAGGCGAGGTGGGGGATTTCAGGCCGATCTCCCAGGTTTGTTTTGCGTCGCGGCAGATGGCAATTTTGGCTTCGAGTATGCTGCTGTTTTTGTAGGAAGCCAGGATTTCCTTGCGAAACTTTAACGCATCGGGTGGGCTCCATCGGGCGGCCTCCGTGGCGGTCATGTGGAGCCATTCGAAGAGGAAACCGATGCGGGTCTGGGCGATGGGTGACTGGCGGACGGTTTGGCGGCCAACCACCCGGTAGCGGGCGATGGCCGGAACACTGAGGATGATTCCTTCGCCGGTGGCGCCGTAATATCGAAAGGTCACGATGTCGCGCTGGACGTTTGCGGCGAAATCTTCTTCATCCCCCGTGGATTGCGCATCGAGGGCGCGGGCGAGGAGATTATCCACCTTATTCGTTTCTAACCGGTCAATGCGGATTCCCTTCCCGTTCCACATGGAGGTGCAGTTGGTGACGGACCAGCCGGTGGCGACGATACGCTCGCCGTTGGCATCTTTGGCGCCGATATCGAGGCCGGATAGTGAGTAGGGCAGATCTGAATCGGCAGGGGTGGCATTGAAGTGGGCGAGTTTCTTGAGCGGTTTGATCTGGTAGAGGACGGCAGTAACATCAAGGCCGCAGCGGGCTCCTCTGTAAATACCGGCCTCAACGACGAGGATACCGGCAGGTGGTTGGGGTGGGCGAATTGCGAGTTCCGAGAGGTAACCGGCGTAGCCCTGGCGCAGGAAACCGGCGGGTTCTGGGTCGGGGAGAAAGAGGCCGGCCTGCTTCAGTTCGTTGTTCATTGACTCGATGGAGGCTGCGGAGTGGAGACGGTTGTCGATCCAGCGCAGGTATTCGGACTGGAGGGTACGATAGGCGGCGGTTGGGATCCACTCTTTGCCTTGGTGGGGCTTGAGGTGGGCGGCGAGCTGGGCTGTATCGGGGGTGATGGCGGCGGTTAAGGTGAGTGGTAGGAGGATTAGGATGAGAAGCCGCATGTAGTGATCTTACGCTATGGGGGAGGGGCGGTTGGCTGGCGGGTGGGGTCTGTGCAATTGACAGACCCCACAGATACGACTGGGTAGGTTAACGGCGGCGGTCTTCGCGGCCGCGGAAAGCGAGGGCACGGCGGAGGTCGCGGATGGCGTCGGAGGAGGAACGCATGGCGGCTGCTTTGTTACCGCCGAAGTCGTGCGGGGCGCGCTCCATATATTCGCGGGCATCTTCGAGAGCGCGGATGGCAGCGGCGATGCGGGGGTGCATGGCGCGCTCGTTTTGCGCGGACAAGCTGATTACGCCGGCGCTGAGGATGACGCCGAGGACTACTCCACTCAAGAATTTCATAGTCGGTCTCCTTTGGATCGATCTCGATCCTCCGTTATTAGAGCACGGGTTGGCTTGCCGGTGGGGCAAGGGTTTACACTAAGGGTAAAGGTCTTTATATATGCTTAATACATTTCCAATACTGTCCGCGGAAGAGGCGGCAGAATTAATACAGAACGATCAAACCATCGGCTTCAGCGGTTTCACTCCAGCGGGTTCGGCGAAGGCGATTCCCGCTGCACTGGCAAAGAAGGCGCTGCGCGAACACCAGGCGGGCAGGCCGTTCAAGGTTGGCGTGCTGACGGGTGCGTCCACCGGCAAATCGCTGGATGGAGCGCTGGCGCAGGCCGAGGCGATCAGTTTCAGGACGCCATACCAATCGGATTCGACGCTGCGCAAACAGATTAATTCAGGGCAGGTGCGGTTTGTAGATATGCACCTTTCGCTATTGCCACAAATTGCCCGCTATGGTTTTTTAGGCCCGGTGCACTGGGCCGTTGTAGAGGCGGCGGATATTACGGCAGGCGGCGGGATTGTGCTTACCACCAGCGTTGGTGCGACGAACACGTATCTGAACCTGGCAGACAAGATTCTGATTGAGTTGAACAGCAAGCATCCGGCGAGTTTGCTGGGTATGCACGATATTTTCGAACCGGCGGATCCACCTGCGCGGCAGGAGATTCCGGTTTATCACGTGGCCGACCGCATTGGGTCGCCGATTTGCCTGGTGGACCCGAAGAAGATTGCGGGCGTGGTGCTGACCGATCTGGAAGACGAGTGCGCGCCGTTCGATCCTTCGACTCCGGTGACGGAGCAGATTGGACGCAACGTGGCGGACTTCTTTATTGCGGAGATGAAAGCGGGACGGATTCCGCCGCAGTTTCTGCCGTTGCAATCGGGCGTGGGCAACATTGCGAACGCGGTGTTGGGTGCGTTGGGTGCGAGCAAAGAGATTCCGAATTTCGAGATGTATACAGAGGTGCTGCAGGATTCGGTGGTGCCGTTGTTGGAGAGCGGGCGGTGTAGCTTTGCGTCCACGTCTGCATTGACGCTTTCGCCGGAGATGATGAGCCATGTGACGGGTAACCTGAACTTCTTCCGGCATAAGATTCTGATGCGGCCGCAGGAGATTTCGAACCATCCGGAGATCGTGCGGCGGTTGGGGATCGTGTCGATGAATACGGCGATCGAGGTGGATCTTGGTGGGAATGTGAACTCGACGCACGTGATGGGCAAGACGATGATGAACGGGATTGGCGGATCGGGTGACTTCACGCGGAACGCTTATATATCGATGTTCTCGTGCCCGTCGACGGCGAAGGGCGGGAAGATCTCGGCGATTGTTCCGCTGGCGTCGCATATGGACCACAGCGAGCATTCGGTGCAGATTGTGGCGACTGAGCAGGGGATTGCGGATTTGCGGGGGAAGGATCCGCACGAGCGGGCGCAGCTAATTATTAATAATTGCGCACATCCGGATTATCGTGAGCAGTTGCGGGATTACTTGCGGCTGACGAAGGAGGGGCATGAGCCACTTTCGCTTTCGTTAGGGCTGGCCATGCACCGGCAGTTTATGCGGCACGGGGATATGCGGAACATCAATTGGGAGGAGTACCGGTAGTGGGATTTGGCCCAGAGGCAAGTTCAGGAATATACTGAATTTCTCGGCCTCATGAGACTTACCCTTCTATTATTGACCCTGGCGCCATTGGTGGCGCAAGACGATAGCTATATACTTCAGCCTGAGTTCAAGCCCGATGGGGCGCCAAGACGACAGGGTGGAGTGGGTGGTTACCGGCCGGAGTTGTGGCCGGTGACCTCCTGCGCCGGGTACTGGGGAAAAGGCGATGGCGACCGGAGCTGGCTGAACGCGCATTTGAAGGCGTTAGCGCTGGTTAAGAAATCGCAGGGCCCGGTGGACATTTTGCTGGTTGGCGACAGCATCATGCAGCAGTGGGGCGGCGGATACGACGGCAAGCCATTCAACGATGTGTGGCAAAAATACTTTGCCGATAAAAGAACAGTCAATATTGGGATCGCCGGGGACAAGACTCAGAACCTTTTGTGGCGATTGGAGCATGGCGCGGTAGACGGGTTGGAGCCGAAGGTGGCGGTGGTTCTGATTGGCGTGAACAACCTGTATTTCGCGGGGGAGGTGAGCCGCGCGGCGATGGCCCAGGGAATCAAGGCTGTGGTTGGGAAACTTCGGGAAAGATTTCCCCCAATGGACGTAGTGGTAGTGAGTGTATTGCCCGCCGGCGAGAAGGCCGATGTTCCGTTCCGGTCGGGGACGGTGGAACTGGCGGCAGCAACGAAGGCTTTGCAACTGGAACGTGATCTTAAGGTTCATTTGATTGATTTTGGGGCCAAGCTGCTGGATGCCGATGGGACCTTGAGCAAGGCGATTAGTCCAGATTCCATACACTTGAGCGCAGCAGGGTACGAGATATTTGCGCAGCAGCTTCGGTCGGAGTTGAAGCAGCTTTCTATTCAGTGATGCGGGACGGCGAAGCCATTCGCATGTGGTTGGTGGGCGCGTTGTTAGGATGGTTGTATGCATATTGCTTCCGCGCCGCTGGCCAAGAGTTCCGTTGTTAAGATTAAGATCCATGGGAAGACGCTGGCGGATCCTTATGCGTGGATGCGGGAGCGGCAGAATCCGGAGGTGATTGCATACCTGGAGGCCGAGAACCGGTATACGGCCGATGTGATGCAACCGACGGAGGAGTTGCGGGCGACGCTGTATAAGGAGATGGTGGGGCGGATCAAGGAGTCGGATTCGTCTGTGCCGGTGCGGCGGGGAAACTACGTTTATTATTCGCGTACCGAGAAAGGCAAGCAGTACGCGATTCATTGCCGACGGACAAAGTCGATGCGCGGCCCGGAAGAGATTCTGCTGGATGAAAACGAACTGGCGGCAGGGGAGAAGTATTTCCGGATCGGGAACTTCGCGGTGAGTCCGGATGGGACGGTGCTGGCGTATTCCACCGATACGGCAGGCGACGAGACGTACGTGATCCATGTGAAGGATCTGCGGACGGGGGAGTTGCTGGCGGACCGGATTCCGAACACCTACTACTCGCTGCAGTGGGCGAGCGACAACAAAACCTTTTTCTATACGATATTGGACAAGGCGAAGAGGCCTTATCAGTTGCTGCGGCATGTGTTGGGTACGCCGGCGTCGGCGGACGCGGTGGTGCATCACGAGCGCGACCAGCGGTTTGAGGTTGAGATTGCGGCCACCACGGACAAGAAGTTTTTGATGCTGGAAATTGCGAGCCTGGCTTCGAGCGAAGTGCGGGTGCTGGATGCGTCGCAGCCAATGGGGAAGTTTCGCGTAGTGCGGCCGAGGGTGCAGGATGTGGAGTACACGCTGGACCATCATACGGGTAGCTTTTATGTGGCCATCAATGATACTGGGCGAAATTTCCGGTTGATCCAAGTGCCGGTGGGTGGCGGGGAGCTGACTGAGATTGTGCCTCATCGGGCGGCGGTGATGATCGAATCGGTGGAGGCGTTCCGGGATCATCTGGTATTGATTGAGCGGGAAGACGGGCTGAGCCATGTTACGGTGCGGGATTTGAAGACAGGGGAGTGGCATCGGGCGGAGATGCCGGAGGCGGTGTACTCGCTGCCCCATGCGGCGAACGAGGAATACGATACGGTATCGTATCGATTTGGGTATACGTCGCTGGTGACGCCGCGGTCGTACTTTGACTACAACATGAAGACCCGGCGGCGGACGCTGGTGAAGCAGACGACGGTACGAGGCGGGTACGATGCGTCGAAGTACAAGACGGAGCGGTTGTTTGCGGTGGCAGGGGATGGAGCGCGAATTCCGATTTCGATTGTGTATAAGAAGACGCTGCGGCGGAATGGGAAGGCTCCGCTGTTGTTGTATGGGTACGGGGCTTATGGGATCACGATTGATCCATCGTTCAATTCGGACAGGTTGAGCTTATTGGACCGTGGGTTTGCGTTTGCGATTGCGCATATCCGGGGCGGCGAGGATATGGGGAAGCCGTGGCATGATAGCGGGCGGTTGCTGCATAAGAAGAACACTTTTTCGGACTTTATTGCTTGCGCGGAGCATTTGATTGCGGAGGGGTATTCGTCGGCTGGAAAGGTTTGCATCGAGGGCGGGAGTGCGGGCGGGTTGTTAGTCGGGGCGGTGCTGAACATGCGGCCGGAGTTGTTTGGGGCGGCGGTGGCGAAGGTGCCGTTCGTGGATGTGGTGAATACGATGCTGGACGCTTCCCTGCCCTTAACGGTGGCGGAGTACGAGGAGTGGGGAAATCCCGCGGGAAAGAAGTTCTTCGAATATATTCGAGGCTATGCGCCTTATGAGAATGTTGCGGCGAAGGCTTATCCGCATGTGCTGGTGACGGCGGGGTTGAACGATCCGCGGGTGCAGTATTGGGAACCGGCGAAGTGGGTGGCGAAGTTACGGTCGTTGAAGACAGATCAACATGTATTGCTGCTGAAGACGAATATGGGCGGGGGACATTTCGGCAAGTCGGGACGGTATGAGAAGTGGAAGGATATTGCCCTGGAATTCGCGTTTTTACTGCAGGCGACGGGCGGGGCTTGGAAGCATGGGTTGCCGGCGGTGGCGGGGAAGCGGCATGCCGTGGCGCGCGAAGGCGGAGTGGATATCGGGGAGTTGAGTTTGCTGCAACGGATATTGCTGATCAGCGATGGGACGTTGACGGATGCGATTGAGGCGGCGTACCTGGAGCCGGTTCATTTGGTGAAGTTGGGGATTAAGAGTTCGGCGGCGGTTGGGGCGGATGAGGTGCTGGGCGTTGCGGCGGGCGAAATGGTGATGCAGCGGGATATTCTGCTGCGCGGGGGGACCAGCGGGACTAACTATGTTTATGCGCGGACTTTGATTGCGCTGGATAAGTTAGATGCGGGGTTACGACGGGACTTACTGGAAACGGATAACCCGATCGGGCGGTTGTGGGTGCAGTATAAGTTGGAGACGCGGAAAGAGATTGTGAAGATCTGGCGGCAGCCGGCGGGGCGATTGGCGAAGTATTTTGGGCATGCGGCGGAGGGCGGGCTGCTGGGGCGGACTTACCGGGTAATTTCTGGCGGCGTGGTGGTGATGGTGATTAGTGAGTATTTTCCGCTGGAGTTAGTTTGATTTGATTTAGCGATGGAGGGGCACGGATGAACGCGGATAACCGCCAAAACCGATGGGGAGTATTGCATTGCTTGCTGCTGCTGGCGGCATTGCCCGCTGTTGGTGCGGAGTCTTCCAAGGGCGCGGCGGTAGCCGATGTGGAGCAGTTTTTCAGCACATTGCAGCGCGTGCATCCGGATCTGCTGCGGCGGGCCGATGCGGATGGGCTGCGAGCGATTCGGGCGCAGACTTTGGCGGGGATTGGGGAGAGCGGGATTTCGACGGAGGCATTGGCGTCGCTGCTTTATCTGGCAGCAGGCTATTTCAAGGATGGCCACACCTATGTGGATTGGGTGCCGCAATTGAACGATGGCAATACGCAGGGCAGGTGCTTTCCATTGATGCGGCTGCGTTATGGGAATGGGCGGTTCTTTGTTGCGGCCGCAAAGGATCGTTCGATTGTGGGACAGGAAGTGGTCAGCGTAAATGGGGTGCCTGCGATGAAATTCCTTGCGCCGGTTCTGGACCGGTGCTCAGGAGAGACGCCAGGTTTCCGGGCAACGCGGTTTCTGCACGACGAGCCGTTGTGGTACTACCTGACGAATCTGTTTGTGGCAGGGCAACAGTACCGGTTGGGGGTACCCGGCCGTGAAGTTGAGTTGGCGACGGGGAGCCTGGCGGAGTTTCTTGCTCTGCCGGGGCCAGTAGCGCATGGGACTGGGGTGGAGTTTTTGGATGGCGGGGCGATTGCTCTTTTGCGGTATGCGTCGTTTGGCGGTGGTAAAGCAGGGCGGGAGAGGATCGACCGGATTTTCGCGGAGATCAAGGCGAAGCGTTCGCGCGACCTGATTGTAGATCTACGGGGGAATTGGGGAGGCGAGTCTAGGATGGCGGAGCACCTTTTCCGGTATCTGTACGATGGGAAGTTCCGTGTGTTCCGCAAGGTGCGGGCGAAGGCTTCATGGGATGTTTTACGGCAGGCGCCATGGTGGGCGCGGCCGATCATGTTGACGCTAATTGGACGCACGGCCGGGCAGTCGCTAGGTGAGCGCCAGTTTCTGAAGCCGGAGGCGTTCTTTTCGGGCCGGAGCTTCCTGCTGGTGGACAACGGTACGTTTTCGATGGCAAGTGGATTTGCAGCGATGTTCCGGGATTACAAGGTAGGGCCGATTGTGGGTTATGAGACGGGTGGGGCGGCGCAGACATTCGGTGGGCCGCATCCGTTCCAGCTGAAGCACAGCGGCATCAGATGCGCGGTTTCGTGGACGGAGAATTTTCCTCCAGTGGGGCGGCCTGGAGACGATGTGCATGGGGTGATGCCCGATATTCCGGTGAGCGAAGACGGGCTGGCGAAATTCTTGGGAGAAGACGACCCGGTGCTTAGTTTTACGGTGCGGCATGTACGCGGGAAATGAGTTAGCCGGGTGGGCTGAGTGCCACCCGCTGAGCAGACTGCCAGTCTGCCCTACGCTATTTGTAGCCGAGGACGTTGACGGCGGATTGTTCGTAGCTGACCCGCTGAAGTCCCGACCGGGGACGGTGAAGCGTCCGGCGGCAGTTATGGGCTTTGTGCCGAGGCCAATTCGTTTACTACGGCTTGGGCGCACCATTGGCGATGAATTGGGTTATGTTAAAGGAATGGAAGCGAAAACGCTGGAATTGCCGGTGGATTTGCTTCCAGCTGTCGGCGAATTTCACGCGGGCGACCTGACAAAGCAGACGGCTAAACTGATCGCGTTGGAGTTGTTCCGCGAGGACAAAGTCTCGATGGGGCGCACAGCGGAGTTGTGCCAGACACCTCTTGCTGCCTTCATGGAGTTCGCGGCTGAGCACGAAGCACCACTCCATTACGACGTTGCCGAATTGGAAGAAGACCGGCGGACCTTAGTTAAGCTGAGGGGCTAAGCTGCTGGGCTAAGCCGCTTCCGTGATCGCCGTGTCGGATTCGTCACCGATGATTACGCTTTCGCGCGTTGATTGTTTCGACTGCCTACCCAAGATTTTTGGCCGAATTCGTATTACGCCCGAAGTGTTCCAGGAGGTTTCAATCGCCGGAGCCGGACTTCCAGGCGCCGCCCAGGTAGGGATCGATGTGGTTTCGGTGCGGGACCGCGCTGGCACGAAAGGCGAGGCTCTACGCGCAGCCAGAAGGGTTATCGCTCCTTGGTTGCATTGGAATCCTGGAGGATTTGTATGAGCGGAGAGAAGTCGGCGATTTGCACGGCATTTACGGCCGGCTGATTGAGCAGAGCGCCCGGGTGGATGTGAGAATGCTGGCGCATAGCCTTGCGAAGTTCGGGTTGCCACCTTTATAGATTCGTTGATGGTTGTTGCCATCGCGGGGTGAGCGGTTATTTCAATTTCGCGGTCCAGTTCTGGATCAGCGTCAGGACCTCGCGGCGGGGTGGGCCGGTGGGCTTGGCGAGGATGGCCCGTTTGCCGTCGGCGGCAACGTCGAAAGCGATTGAATCGGCTGCGGAGCCGAAGACTTGCTTGTCTTGGCCGACGACGATCTCTCTACCCCGGAATGTGAGGCCGACGGCGTGGATATTCCGGTCTCTGCCACGGAAAAAGATCTCATTGCCGTCCTGGCGCCACCTTGGCGTGGTCAGGCTGGCAAATGCGACTTGGACCGCATTGCCAGGCGATTTGCAGCCATCTTCGAACGAGCGAATGAGGAGGCCGGATTGCCCACCAGAAGCCATTGCCATGTAAGAAAACCATTTGCCGTCGGGTGAGAATCGGGGAACTCCGTTTACCTGCCGCCCATTTGCGTCAAGCATGGGGACGGGTTTGCCGTCCCCATTCAGAACCAGGCATTGCACGCCTCCTGGGCCGTACGTCAACAGGTACTTCCCATCGGGAGAAACCGAACCTGGGTAGATCATATCCGGGCCGGATAAGACTGCCTGCTCGGGTTCCACGCCAAGTGGTTTTCGAATGATATCGTAGCCCCGGGTTGCGTTGGCCATTGTAAAAAAGAGACTTCTGCTGTCGGGCGCCCACTCAAACGAAGCTCCTCTATCTCGAAAATGTGATTTTACTCCGGATTCCAGATCGAGCAGGAAGTTTGCGGATTGCGCATCTGCGCCAGATTGCGTAATTAAGAGTTTCTTCTGATTTGGAGAAATCCTAAACTCGGGGCTCGATGCGGATTCCAGTTCGGTGAGCTTCCCTGCCGTCCGGCCATCCCGCTCGAACCACTCCAAATTTACGTGCTCCCGGCCAATCCCGTGCATGATAACCAGCATTCCGTTACCGGAGACAGAGAACACGCCGCGACGAAGATTGCCAATCGCTTGCACCGCTTCCACAATTGGACGGGCCTCTCCCTTGAGGGCCAGTTTCACTGGGTCAAATTGCTGGGCCATCAAGGTATTCTCCCGGAGAAAAAGGATGTGGCCATTTGAATAAATCGCATTGGACCGGGCCTGAAGCAGGGTGGTACTAGGCTTTGCGTCGATAGAAGCGAGTTTAATCTCCTCCCCGGCAGAGACGAGGTAGTGACGCCCATCCGGGAGAAAATGGGGCCAACGTGGGGAATATGTGTTGCCGAAATCAGATTCCAGCGGCTCAGGGGTTCCACCTGCAGATGCTACACGCTGGATATTACGCGTGGCATTGGCCTTGAATATAATCAGCCCGTCACGATTCCAGGATCCGCCACGCGCGGTAGAGGCATCGCAGAGCGTAATAGGAGGGCCGCCTTGGGCATCAATCTTCTTGAGCTTTTCATCGGCGAAGAAACCGATATAACGGCTATCCGGTGACCAGAAGGGGTGGATGGCGCCGGAAGTCCCAGATAGCGGTTGGGCGACGGAGGCATCGATTGGCCGGATCCAGAGTTGAGCTTCGCCGTTCGTTACAGCGCTGAAGACGATGCGCCCGCCATCGGGCGAGATTACAGCCGGGCCAGCTTCACTGAGGTTGGAGCCTCCGCCTATTTGGAATGTGGTTTTGTCGGGTGGCGCGATCTCCGATTCCACCACCAGCGGTTCTGGCGGGGATTCGCGGAAGTGCAGGACGCCAAGTGCGATGGCGGAGAGAGCGGCTACGGCGGTGGCCAGGATCCAGGGCAGCGGGCGGGCCGCTGGCTTGGGGGCCGGCGCGGGCGTGGGATTGCTTTGCAGCAGGATGCGGGCTTCGCCGATGTCGCGCAGGCGAGTTTTCACATTGCGGTCGAGGCAGCGGCGGAGCAGGTCTTTGATGGCCGCGGGCGTGGTGGCAGGCAGGGCGTCGAGGTCGGCTTCGCGGGTGAGGACTTCGGCAAGGGTGTGGGCGATGGTTTCGCCGGCGAACATGCGGCGGCCGCTGAGCATCTCCCACAGGACGACGCCGAAGCTCCAGATGTCGGCGCGCTTGTCGACGGTCTTGCCGGAGGCCTGTTCGGGCGACATGTAGCCCGCGGTGCCGAGGATGACTCCGGCCTGCGTGGCGCGGATCGACATTGTCGGCGAGTTGGAGAGGTCGGAAGATTCGGCGGGGTCGGCTGCTTTGGCAAGGCCGAAGTCGAGAACCTTTACCGTGCCGGCCGGAGTGATCTTCACGTTGGCGGGTTTGAGATCACGGTGGACCACGCCTTTTTCATGGGCGGCTTCCAGGGCTTCGGCGATGCTGGCGGCCAGCGTGGTGGCTTCGACTAGCGGAATGGGACCTTGGGCGATGCGATCGGCCAGCGTGGGGCCTTCCACCAGTTCCATGACGATGGCGTTTTGTTCCAGGCCGTAGATCGCAGCGATATTGGGATGGTTGAGCGAGGCCAGCACCTGGGCTTCTCGCTGGAAGCGGGTAAGGTAGTTGGCGTCGTTGGCAAACGCGGCGTTAAGGACTTTGATGGCGACTTCGCGGTTCAGTTTCGGATCGCGGGCGCGGTAGACTTCGCCCATGCCTCCGGTGCCGAGAAGGGCCAGGATTTCGTAGTGGCCGAGTTGGGTGCCGGGGGCGAGGGGCATGGTTAGTTATTTTAGCGCATTCGGTGAATTGGAATTCGGAGGCGTAGAGGGTCGATTGCCAATTGACCGCAGATTAACAATCCAATGCCACTTACATTGCGTTTATGAGGCGAGCTTCCGATTTGGTGAGCGATTCATTGGGGCATTGCGGTGTAGGGCAATTGGGGTCAGACAGCCCATTTTCGG
>CAIRSA010000032.1 GCA_903881085.1 uncultured Acidobacteriia bacterium | reverse complement strand
TGCCGGAGCAAGACCGGTTCACGCGTCTGAGCACAGAGCGGAAACACTTCATCGATACAGTTAAGATGGTCGCCTATCGAGCCGAATCCACAATGGCCTCGATTCTGCGCCAGCATCTGGCCCGTGGCGGAGAGGATGCCCGCGCATTGCTGCGCCAGGTGTTTCAAACCGATGCCGATATCACGCCCAATCTGGAAACGAACACTTTGACCGTCCGGCTCCACTATCTCACGCAACCTGCGCACAATCGCGCCATCGAACTTCTGCTCGCAGAGCTGAATGAGACGAAGACCGTTTTTCCGGGGACAAAACTAACTTTGATCTACAAACTCGGCTCAATTTGATTTCCCCCAGGTCAGGAGTTCTGAGTCTGGTTGCGAAGCGGCACCGCCGCAAAGAGATCTCCGCAGCGCAGGTACGCGAGGCATTCGCTTTGATTTCGAAGTGCGCCCCGCGCCTTTTTGATACGCAATTAAGACTGGCCCGAGCACTTGAGGTCTCGCTGCATTACCAATTGTCACTTTGGGATTGCTGCTATCTGGAGTTGGCGATTGAGCAGAACTGTGTGATGCTCACCGCCGATAAGCGGCTATTTCGCGCCACGAAAGGCAAAATCTCCTTTGTCAGGCTGTTGGAATAGTGGAATTATTTTCCGCCGTTTTCGCGGCGGGCGATTTCGTCCACCACGTTCAACATCACGCGCAGATGGGTCATAGTCTTGGGCTCTTCGCGGTTCAAAACTGTGACTACCCGCTTGCCGCCGGCATCTACGTCAAATGTTCCCGATTCTGCTCCGATCACACTCGAAATCGGCCGGTCGGACCAAACGTGCGGTTTGCTTGCCTGGAAAACGCCGTCTTTCAACGAGTATGAGGCTGACATCACACGCCCATTCGCAGCAAAGAACAATTGGCCGTTGCGAGTCCATCTTACGCGTGCCCCGCCGCCAACAGAGATCTGCCACTTCTGCTTGGGTTCGCCGGAATCACCTGGGCGGAAGGGTGAGACATAGATATCCGTTACCCCACCAGCCACCTTGCGGTAGTTGAAGGCGATCCATTTGCCATCCGGTGAGACATCGGGCAGGGACTGGTCGCCCGGTAGCGGCGCCAGCACTTGCGGTGCGCCGTAGCGGAGCCCCGCAGGAGTCCGTTCCACAGGAAGTCCCCGTATTCTTCGCTTCAGTCCAAGTGCATCGGAGACGAGGAGCATTTTGCCATCGGGAGTGAACGACCATGGAAGCAGATTCTGGCTCAACTCCACGGTTGTCCTGGTTGACAAGTTCAAACTGGTAAGCACGCCGTTGCGCAGGGCCAGTGTTTCGCCGTCGGGACTCCATACCGGAAAATCCTGCAGCGGCCCCTGTTGATCGAAGACTCGGGTTAGTTGCCGGGTGCGGGTATCGATTAGAAATAGCTGCCTGTTCTCTTTTTCGATGGCCACAGCAAGCCGCGTATCATCAGGAGATAATCTCAGGGAGGAATAACGTGCGGGTTCATCGACCAGTGAGGTAAACGTGCCGTTCTGCTCAAGCCATGCCACCATCTGATCAACCTGAGTTCCTTCGCGATAGACCAGGGTGCCGGAGGGTCCTGCAAGTTCGAAGACGAGGGCATTTTTGTTGTTCGGTTTCAGCCCATCCAACAGGCTTAGCGATGCGCCGGAAGTCTCAAGCCGATCGGCATCGAATCGAACCGAGTAGATGACACCGCGACGGTGATAAAGCAGGTGGCGGCTCTGGGGCAAATAGCGGACGCTGTCGGCCTCCGGTATCAGCAGTTTCGGCTCGCCTCCGGCAAGCGGGGTTGCATAAACGCCATTGCGGGCTGTCAGCAGCCACTTGCCGCCAGGTAGAACCTGGGGCGTAGGGCCAACCCCTTTGGATGGAGTTGTGGTTTCGCATTTTCCGCCTGACGCGGGTACCGAGGTCAACTTTCCGCCGAAAAAATCACTGACGTAAATGATCCCATTTTCGGCCCAAGTGCCACCTAGTACGGCCTGAACCGGACACAGGAGGACCGGAGTTCCATCTTCAATGGCGATGGTGTGCAGTTGGCGTCCGACAAAGTATGCGATGGATTTCCCGTCGGGCGAGAAGAACGGCAGCGTGGCATTTTCCGTATGCGGCAGGTAGCGGATTGCCGCCGAATTCAGATCGCGCACAGCTAGCTGCCGATTCACGACGAAGGCTACACGGCGGCCATGGCGGGAAAGTGCCGGGTCCTGCGCGTCAGCCCCAATTTCAAGATCGACTACAGTGAGCTGACGCTCCGCTTGCGGGCGCGGCCACATCCACAGGGCGAGGCCCGCAAGCAGAGCGGTGATTGCGGCGGCGATCCAGACGAGGGGGCTGGTTTTCTTTGGCGGGGCGGCGGGTTCCGCTAACAGCAGCCGCCAGTCTCCGGCGTGGCGCAGGCGCTTGCGCGGGTCATGCTCCAAACAAGCGGCGAG
This sequence comes from uncultured Acidobacteriia bacterium, assembly GCA_903881085.1. GTDB lineage: Bacteria > Acidobacteriota > Terriglobia > Bryobacterales > Bryobacteraceae > CAIRSA01. The sequence continues at coordinate 19,544 of CAIRSA010000032.1, read as the reverse complement.
TAGCGGCCTGATTTTTTCCGGCACCTGTGTCAGATCGGGGGTGGACTTCAGCACGCTGGCCAGCACGTCGGAAAAGGTGTTGCCTTCGAAGAGCCGGCGTCCGGTGAGGAGCTCCCAGAGTATGACGCCGAATGCCCAGATATCGGCGCGTTGATCCACTTGTTGGCCGCGAGCCTGTTCGGGCGACATGTAGGCTGCCGTACCCATGATTGCTCCGGCTTGCGTCGCGCTCAGGGTGGCTGTGGCACCAGTGCTGGCGGTTGTTTCGTTTACTTTGGCGAGGCCGAAATCCAGGACCTTGAGGACGCCTTGCGGGGTGACTTTGATGTTGGCGGGCTTCAGGTCGCGGTGGACGATGCCCTTTTCGTGAGCAGCCTCGAGCGCTTCGGCGAGCTGGCCCGCGTAGTTCAGAACCGTATCGAGTGGGAGCGGGCCTTTGAGGTCCTCGCCTTCGACCAGCTCCATGACGATGGCCCGCTCTTCCACACCATAGATTGCGGCGATGTTGGGATGGTTCAACGCGGCGAGTACCTGGGCTTCGCGCGTGAAACGGCTGAGACGTTCGGGGTCGTTAGCAAACGATGGGGGCAGGACCTTGATTGCTACTTCGCGATTGAGCTTGGTGTCTGTTGCACGATAGACCGCGCCCATGCCTCCTTCGCCGAGTTTGGAGAGGATTCGATAATGCGCGATATTTGTGGGCTCGCTCATGGCTCCGGTGTAGAGCTATGGTAACAGACCAGGAAACACGCGGGCTGTCCCCAGGTTATGGAGAGGCGGCTTGGGCCAGAGTCAGGCGATCCCGTTGGAACAACGCAACGGCCAATTCCGCCTTCGCGGCGGCGGTGCCGATTAGCAGTATGGCAGCAAACCAGGGACAATGCGGTCCGTCCCCTCCGTCCCCTCCGTCCCCTCCGTCCCCGGGTTTGTGTATGATGATCACGAACCGATATGTTGAACCATCGAGCGTTTCTGAAAACCACCGCGACATAGTTCCGGTTGAAGTGTAAGATTTATGGCCACTATTTACGATGTAGCTAAGCGCGCGGGCGTTTCGATTGCCACGGTTTCCGCCGTGATCAACCGGTCGTCGTTCGTGAGTCCGGGGTTGACCAAGCGCGTGAACCAAGCGGTGATTGATCTGGAATACAGCATCAACCCCATCGCTCATGCACTGCAGACGCGGCGTACGCAAACCATCGGAATGTTGATTCCCGATGTTGGCGCGCCTGATCCGTTCTATGGGCAGGTGGTGCGCGGGGCCGAAGATGTTTTGCGGCGTGAGGGCTATCTGCTCTTTCTGGGACACACCTACAACGATGTACAGGAACAGTCGCGGTACCTCGCGGCGTTTCGTGCACGGCTGGTGGATGGCGTGCTGCTGTTTCAGGCGCCAGGTGAGGACAAGGAGTTGGACCGGCTGATCGAATCAGGGAAGCCGATGGTGTTTGTGGGGCGCATTCCAGAAGGTATTGAAGCGGACGTTGTCGCGACTGACATCAAGGCCGGAACCTGCTTGGCGATTGACCATCTGCTGCGCAGCGGCCACACGCGCATCGGCATGGTGTTGGTGAGCGCATCGATGAGTGTGCATGCCAATCGCCTGGCAGGCTGGCATGCGTCCCTGCGGAAGAAGCGGATGGCAGCGGACGAAGCCTACGTGGTTAGCGGCGAACGATCCGTAGAGGCGGGCGAGCGCGCGGCGATACAACTGTTAAGCCTGCCGGAACCGCCTACCGCGATCTTCACTGACAATCTTGTGCTGACTACGGGGGTGCTGCGGGCGCTAAAAGATCGTGGGGTCGACTGCCCGAGCCAGATGGAGCTGGTGAGTTCCGACGACGCGGAATTCCTGGATGTCTTCCACCCGCCAGTCAGCACCGTTGTCCAGCCCAGTTATGAATTGGGCGCTGAGGCGGCGGAACAATTGTTACGCCGTATTCGATCGCCGAAACTGGCCGCGAAGAAGACGATTCTGAAACCGACGCTGCGCGTCAGGATGTAAAGCCAGTCGCGCTACGAAGCGCTTCGGTGATATATTCTGGATGCAATGGTAAAAGTATTACTTCCTATTGGCGATGCGGCCGAGGCAATGGATACGATGTATCCCTATTTCCGCATCCGTGAAGACGGGTATCAGGCAGTCGTAGCCGGTCCCGACAAGCGCGTATATCCGCTGGTGATGCACGAAATCCCGCCGGGGTGGGATATCACGCGGGAATCGCCGAGCTATCATCTGGCAGCAGAGATCGCTTTCCGCGATGTGAATCCGGAAGAGTACGCTGGCTTGTTTATTACGGGCGGCCGTGCACCGGAGTATCTGCGCTATGACAAAGACCTGATCCGCATCGTGAAGCATTTCTTCGATTCGGGCAAGCCGGTGGCCGTCGTCTGCCACGGAGTGGAGATTGTGGCTGCGGCCGATGTGATCCGCGATAAGCAGATCGCCACGGTGGCCAAATGCCAGTTCGATGCCGAGCTTTCCGGCGGGATTTATGTGAACAACGGATGCGTGATCAGCGGGAACATGGTGAGCGGTCGCACATGGCACGACCAGCATCTTTATATGCCAGTGTTCATGAAGATGATTGCTGAGTCGTTGAAGTAAGCGGCCTCGCACCCGGTTGGAAGAATAACGTCGCACCCGGTTGGAAAACGATACCGTATCCGGTTGGAAATTTAACCGGAAATCAATAGGTTAGCGCGACGAGTGGAAGCGGGAATGGGTGTCGCACCCGGTTGGAAGCCCGCTTCCCTGCCCCGGCGAGCGTTGGGTTTACCGGACCCGGTTGGAAGTAGATATCGAACCTGGTTGGAAGAAACCACGCAGCCAGTTGGAAAAATCGTCGCATCCGGTTGGCACAAGCGTCGCACCGGGGTGGAAATCGCATGGCGCACCCGGTTGGCAGCGGCTTCGCACCTGGTTGGAAGTAACATCGCACCCGGTTGGAAAAGATCGGCCTTTATCGCTTGTGTTTTCAGCGGAATCTGCAAATCCATGGGTTCTATACTGCCTTCACAGTCTGTGCTATTTATAGTAGTCTAAGATTCAATAGCAACTATCGCTCGTAGCAGAGTTCCATGAATCGACGCCAACTCATCAACGATACCGCATCCAGCATTGTTCCGCTGCCTGCTGCTGTGGATCTCATTCGCTTTGAGAAGAACCTGCTGCAGATCGGTTTTTTTGGGGCGCACGATACCCGCCATAACAACCAATCCACGCGGCGGATTGAGCAGTGGGTGAATCGCGATGGACAGAAAATCAAAGTTGCGGCCGAGTTCAGAGGATCGGCTGCACTTGGCTTGCCTTCGACGAGCGACCGCGACAAATACATCGCGTTCATGAAGATTGCGATGGACCGGCGCGCCAAGCTGGGACGCATCGAAAACCCCATCCGCTTCACCGGCTATCAGCTGTTGAAGGAGCTGGGGCTAAGTTTTTCCGGCGAAAATTACGAAGACATCAACCGTTGGGGCCAGCGCATGGCCGACACGACCATCACTTCCGAACAGGTGATCTACCTGGCGGCGCGCAAAAAGTACGCCAACAAGACCGTTCACGTGTTCCGAAGCTTTGTGCGCGCGGGGCAGAGCGATCTGAACGACAATGCGCGGGCCGAGCAGTACGAGGTGATGCTGGAAGACTGGCTGCTGGAAAACCTGAATCAAAGCTACGTGATTCCTGAGGATTTCAACTCCTATCGCAAGCTGAAGCGGCCCACGGGTAAGGGCATCTTCGGGTATCTCCATTTGTGGTTCCACGCCAGCCAGGGGCGGCCCGTGGAGAAGGATTACGCCGAGCTGTGCACGCTGCTCAACATCCCGGTTTATAAGCATATTTCGAAGATCAAAGAGACCATGGGCCGGTCGCTCGATGAGTTGGCTTCGGTGGGCTATCTTTCCAGCTGGGACGTCCGGCGCATGGTCACCAAGGAAGGCTTCAAACTGGTGCTGCAGGCGGGCGCGGAGCTGTTGCATGTGCTGGCGATTTCGCAGCGCAAGAGCCTGCCTGAAGTTGCGGCGGCCGTGGAACAGGTATTCGACGACCACCAGAACTCTGCGATTCAAGCGTTGATGGAACGTGGCATCAGCGAGGCCAAGGCGCAGTCTCTGGTGCGGCAACAGGAACCGGCGGCGGTGATCGACCAGATTGAATACGCCGAGCACATGATGGCGCGCGATCGTAAAGGCAAGTTCGAGAATCCGGCTGGGTTTATTATCTACATGATTGAGAACCGCGTGCCGGTGCCGGCGAACTTCCCAACCTCTCGCAGAATCCGCGAGCAGAATGAGACCAACGCCGCGGAATCAGAGAAGGAACTACATCGCATCCGGTTGGAAGAAATGTACAAAGAACACGTGCGCAACCTGGTTGACGATGAGCTTCGACGGCGCTTTCCTGGCCCGGCTTTGGCGAAACAGTTGAAGACTGTTGCCAGCGCTCGGGCTAAGAAGGACCCTCGATTTGCGCAGATGCATCCGGAGCAGCAGCGCCCGGTGGCGGAACAGTTTCTGCGGCGCGAGTTGCAGGAGACAATGAGCCTGCCTTCGTTTGAAGAGTGGAGCGAGACCAGCGCGCAGATGGATCTGTTTGCCGGCATGAGCCGGTAACTCACTTGAGATTGTGCGCTAGAATGCCGGTATGGCTGAAACCCCACTCTCCTACAAAACTTTGACTCCGTATCTTGTGGTTGCCGATGCGGACGATGAGATCCAGTTCATTCAAAACGCGTTCGATGGCGTAGAGGTTGTATGCCAGCGCACGCCTACGGGAGCCGTGATGCATGCCGAGCTTCGCGTGGGCGATTCATTGGTTATGCTGGGCCAGGCGAGCGAGATGTGGAAGGCGCTGTCGGCTGCTCTGTTTCTGTGGGTGCCTGATGTAGACGCCACTTATCAGCAGGCCTTGCAGGCCGGGGCTGCGTCGTTGTCGGCGCCGGAGGATAAACCATATGGCCATCGCATGGCCGGTGTGATTGATGGCAACGGCATCAACTGGTGGATCGCGGCGCCTTGCGTTGGCTCAGTATCTGGTGCGTGAGCGGGCGATCGCCTGTTGGAACGCGTCCTTCAATGCTACTGGCAATCCGGCGGCGCTGGCCGAGCCCCATTTTCCGCGAGGCGGTACGTGTGAAAGGTCCAGGAACGGGCGGACTTCGTGTACGGCCAGCACCAGCGCGTGGATCAGTTCCGAGGCCCGGACGTCTCGCTCGGCGCTGTTGGTGCGGATGTGGGCCAGCAACTCGTCGATCATGCGCAGGGTTTCGGGCGTCATGTTGAACTGCTTGCGCGGGGGCGGTCCGCGCTTCACCGCGGGAGCAGGCGGCGGAGCCACGTAGACGGGTACCGGCGGGGGTGCGGGGGGCGGTGTTTCGACGGCCACCACTCGTATTGGTTCTACTGGCGCCGGCGCAGGCGGGGGCGGCGTGGTGATCAGCGCGCGTGGCCTGGGCGCGGAGGGCGGCGGTTCGTCGAGGTAATCGCCCAATTGCACCGGGCGGTCCGGCACCTTGAGCTCGAAATCCTTGGGCAGTCCGCGTTCCGGCTTAGACATGGGCCACCTGCTGCGCTGGCTGTGTCAAGTGAGCTTCCACCCGCTGCACCACTTCCCTGCTCAGATCGGTGAACTGCTGGGCAGCAGCCTGGTTTCCGGCATGTTCGAATATGGTCCGGCCATAGACCGGCGCTTCGCGGTGCTTCACGCTGCGGCCGATGGCGGTTTCAAAGACGCGGTCGTCGCCGAACTTGCGGCGCAGCATCTGTTTGATGTCGGCGTCGAGGCGGGCGTTTGAATCCACGTTGCCCATCACCACGCCTAACAGCTGGAGTTCCGGGTTGAGCCGCTTCTGCACCTTGTCAGCTGTGCCTATCAGCGTTTCCAGTCCTTTCAGGTCGTAGCCGGAGGGGAACACGGGAATCATAAAATAATCTGCCGAGATGAGCGCCGTGGTCATGATGAAGCCTAGGTCGGGCGGCGTGTCGATGAGGACGAAGTCGACCTGACCGTGCAGGCTTTCGATGGACTTGCGCAGTCGGCCGCGCTGTTCCTGGCGGATGTCGTCTGCTTCCAGGTTCGATGCTCCGTCGCGGGCGAGGGCTTCCTGGAGTTCGCTTTCCAGGCGCTGCGGGACGGTGGAAAGTCCGCGGTGGCCGGCGGCGACAAACAGGGTTTGGCCGAAGCGGTCCGGAAAATTGACGACGATTTCCGAGATGGGGCGGTTGGCCAGATAGGCATCGGCGACGGTGAAGAAGCCGTCTTTGGCGAGGGCTTCCCTGTCGAGGCCGAAGCTGTCGGTGGCATTGCATTGCGGGTCAGTATCGATCAGGACCACGCGGTAGTCGAGCTTGGCCAGGCCTGCGGCGAGGCTGACGGTGGTGGTAGTTTTGCCGCAGCCTCCTTTTTGGTTGGCCATGGCGATGACGACGGTTTTGGGTAATTTCATTGTGGCTCCGGAGAACCTCTATAACGGCATAGTGGCGTAGAGGTTTGAACGCTTTCTGTAGCAGTATAGCACAGGAGTGTAGGAATGATAAAGAGTTAATGTGTTATAACGGCATAGTGGTATAGAGGTTGTAATTAAATGATTGTAAATAAATCTTATTATAGATGCCGGTATAGAGGTATACAGTAAATACGGTGATACGGAGTGACAGAATGACTCTCTTTATGTTTGTTTCGACTTTGCGACTTAGCCTGAGAATGTGTTGCTGGCGATCGGCGCTGTTGCTGAGTCTGAGGTCCAGGAAGACCTTTTCACACAAAGGTGCCAAGATGCAAAGAACACAAAGAATACCTCTTGAGAGGTATTCCGTTATAGCGGTATAACGGTAGTATAATTATGGCGACGAAAGGAACGCTAGCTCCTCGCGATTTCTCTCTTGCAAGCAGGCTAACTTATTGGTATAATTGTATTTAGAGAGATTTTAACGACAAAGCCTTCTGCTCTGCGTTATGGCACGAATGTGCCACATCGATTAAACCACCCCAGCCCGGCACAAGTAGATTGGTCCGAACTCCGCAGGCTGATCCAGGCTGAAATCCCCCCGCCGCGACATCTCCAGCATGGCCAAAAACAGAGCGATGCCGCTTGGGACATCCTGTTGTTCGTTGAACAGAACGTCCGACGGCAGCGGATTTGCATAGGGCAGGGAAGCCAGACGGCGGTCGAGCCAGCCGATCATCTGTTCCACCGTCACACGCTCCTCTTCCAGCCGTAAACTGTCTTGTGCTTTGGCGCGTTCCAGGGCTTTCTTCGCCAGGTTCAAAACGTCGAACAGATTGAGAGAAGCAGGGTCGGTACTGGCCGTGAATTCCGGTTCATCGATTTCCCGTTTCGTCGTTCGTCCCCAGGAGGCACTCGCCACTTCAAGCCGCTCGTTCAGGAATTCCGCCGCTCCGCGTACCAGTTCGTGACTTAGCAATTGGCGAACCAGTTCCTCGCGTGGATCGGGTTCGCGCGCGACCAATTCGGGATCGCGGGGGAGCAAACAACGGGATTTGATTTGAATCAGAGTTGCGGCGAGGTAGACGAAATCAGCACCTAGATCCATATCGAGCGCGTCCGCCGCATCCATGTAATTCAGATACTGGCGGGTGATGGTGGCGATGGGAATGTCGTGGATATCGAAATCGTTCTTGCGAACCAGCGACAGCAATAGATCCAACGGGCCTTCAAACCGGGGAAGGGAAACCGCCGGAGCCGTGCTCATTCGCCGCCCTCGACAACTTGTTGGAAGCGCGTAAAATCGTTAGCCGCGAAAGTCGCCAATTCCACCAGACGCGTTAACAGGCCAGTGGCGTCGTCAAAAGAAATTTCGAGTTTGCCTGGGGCGGGGAAGTGGATGGCCGGGTGAAGCGACGAATCGGACCGGCGTTGCGGGACGATGCGAGTCTGCTCAGCGGTGCGCTGATTGGCGGCGGCGTTCAGTACCGCGCCGAGGCGCACCCGATGCCCGCGCGCGGCATCCACCTGTCCGCTCTGTTTCACCGTTTTCAGAAAAGAGATTACGTTTTCACGGCCTGCCAGGAAAGTCTTGCCTACCTGATATCCATCGCACTGCGAAATCAACCGGATGGCCTGCCTGCGCCGCACCTGGAACAGCCGCTCAAAGGCGGACCGGTCGAGAATCGGCGGAGAGTCCGGCACGCTTAACGCCGCCAGAATCTCTGGAACACGCACGTGCCAGGATGGTTGAGCTGGCATAGACTTATCTGAATCATATCATGACCTTGATAAATCAGCTACTTGGCCAATGAGACGGCGATGATCTCTTCGTCGTTGCGAGTGTAAAGCATGCGATTTGCGTAGGCCGGGTGCGACCAGTGAACAGCCTTCCGTTCGCGCCGGCCGATCCCCAGGGTCGAAGTCGGCTTGATCAGCTCCGTGCGCGAAATCTCCTTGTAGCCTTCCGGCGATAGCTTGGCGATGATCAGTTCGCCGCGATCGTTATTGATGAAGTAGCGGTCGCCGTTCTTGACCAGGAAGGCCGAAGCCCAGCGCGCCTTCTCGCCTGTAACGGCCTGGGTTTCCCACACCCGCTTGCCGGTTCTTGCTTCCAGGCAGCGGAACTGACCATAGGAGCAGACGCCGTAAATGTAGTCACCATCGATCACTGGTGTGGAGATGATGGAGTGCAGTGCGTCGGTAGTAATCTCGCTATCGCTGGTGCTCTTCCAGGCCAGTTTGGCCTTTGGCGCAGAGGGATCAAGTTCAATCATGTACGAACCGTTGTAGAAGCAGCTCAGAAACAGTTGGTTTTCGTGCTTCACGGGAGTCGCCACAATCAGACCGGTGCTCTTGACGTTCCAAGGCAGTTCCCAATACTGTTCACCAGTCGAAGGGTCCAGTGATGTGACAGCTTGCGGGTGCCAAACAATCAACTGTCGCGCGCCGCCCGCCTGCAGTAAGAAAGGCGGGGCGTAGCCGGGTTCGTCGCGCTCGGAACTCAGCGCCTTCCACAGCAGCTTGCCCGTCACTTTGTCGAAAGCAATCACCTTGGCGTCGCCCTTTCCGCCGGCAATGACAATGAGCCGGGGACCATCGACGATGGGTGCGGAGGTCATCCCCCACACAGGGATTTGCAGTCCGAAATCGCGAATGTAATCCTTCTCCCAGAGCAGCGCTCCTGTTTGCACGTTGAGGCAGCGCAAGCGGCCCATCGCGCCCTGAACATAAACACGGTCGCCGTCCACCGTAGGCGTAATGCGCGGGCCCAGTGCGTAGCTCTCCATGATGCCGGTGTAGTCGGAATCCCAGGCGGAAGTCCAGAGCACTTTGCCGGACTTTTCTTCCAGTGCAACAATCCGTTCCCGGCCTTGCAGCCCATTGGCGCGGCGCATGTTCATGGTGGCGTCGAGCTGTGTTCCCGCAGCTTGCTTAATGGTCTCAAAGTCGGTGACGAACACGCGGCCGGCCGCGACCGAAGGGCCGGCATAGCCAGAGTGAATCGGCGTGCGCCACTTCACTTTGAGGCCGGATTCGGGAAACATTTCGAGAAGGCCGGTTTCGTTGACGACTCCGAGACGCCCTTTGCCGCGCCATTCAGGCCAATCTTCGGCAAACGCGACACCAGCTAACAGCATCAGGCTAATGAATTGCATAGGGCTCCTGGACTTAATGGAACGGGCTTCGGCTTAGAGCATATTGTACAGCTTCATCGGGCACGCTGAAGCTATCGAGCACCTGATTCCCCATATACCCGATGTCGGCCATGCCAACAGGACTAGTGTAATATGCATCAACCACCATGCCGCGGAAGTAGGCGAAGAAGTCGACTACCGTAGAGTTTTGCGGCGTGGCGTTCTTGCGGTAGGCCAACGTGTCGAGCAACTTCGTTTGTTCCGTGACGGGGGCGTCTATAAACAATTTGCCAGTGCGGCGCAGCATCTCCTGATCCATCCAATTCATGTTGTAGCGATAGTAGCCGGCAACGTTTTCCACCTTGCTGCAGACAAAATCGATGAACTCGGCTGCGCCCGCGTCGATCGCGCCCTTGGAATTGCCGTCCGCGGGGATCATCAAATCCACCAGGACGCGCAGTGTTGCGAACTCCTGCGGGGTGAAAAATTGCGGAGTGTAGGCCGAGGCGACAGCCTGATGAATCTGCTGTGCGAGCGCCTGGCCGGTGAGCGCGGCGGCGCCGAAGGCGAGGAAGAACTGGCGGCGGTTTTGATCAGACATTGCCTTGCCTCAACTGTTCGGCCAGATATTCAGCAGTACGCCATGCCAGCGCCACAATGGCAAGGGTCGGGTTTTTTTCTGGATTGCTGACGAACGGGCCGCCATCGGCCACGAACAGATTCTTCACCTCGTGCGCCTGGCAATATCGATTGAGCGGGGCTCGCGATGGGTTGTCGCCCATGCGAATGGTGCCGACTTCGTGGATCACGGAGCCGCCGGTCGAGATGCGCTGCTGGTTGGTGAGCGATGGATCATCGCCGTTCACAGTGCCGCCCATCGCCTGGATAATGGAGTTGAGGGTTTGGCGCATGTGGCCCACCTGGTTGTATTCGTAATCGGTCCACTTCCAATGGAAGCGCAGTACGGGGATGCCGTATTGGTCGACCAAACCACCGGCGTCGATTTCACAGAAAGAATCTGGATTCGGGATCATCTCGCCGAGAGCGGAGAAGGCGACCAGCGATCCATAGGACTGACGGATCTTCTGCTTAAGCGGCAGGCCATAGCCTTCGGCATTCCAGGCATCGCCGCCGAAGCTGCCGATGCCGGGCATGTTGAACCCTCCGCCCATTTGGATGTGATAGCCGCGCGGGAAATTTTTGGTCTTGTCGTCGAGGAGCCACCACGGCACGTAAACGTGATCGGCGCCCATACCGTCGGAGTTATGGCGCGGCACGCCTTCCAGGGCGGGCACATAACCCCAGGTGCTATAGGCGAGGGTGTCGGTCAGGTTCTTGCCGACTTGGCCGGAGCCGTTGGCGAGCCCATCGGGGAAAAGCGTCGATTTAGAGTTCAGCAACAGCCGCGCGGATTCGCAGGCGCTGGCGGCGAGCACCACGGTGCGGCAGCGGATCTGTTGCTCGGTCAGCGTGATTTTATCGATGTACGAAACGGCGCTCACCTGGCCGCTGTCGTCCAACACCAGTTCGCGAGCCATTGCGTTGGTGACGATAGTCAGGCGCCCGGTCTTCATGGCCGGGAATATCATGGCCTGGCTGGAGCTGAACGCCGCGGCGGTCTTGCAACCGCGTCCGCACTGCGCGCAGTAATGGCAGGCAGCTCGCCCGTTGATGGCTTTCGAGAGCATTGCCAGACGCGCAGGGATGACGGGGATGCCCAGTCTTTGGCCGGCCTTTTGCACCAAAATCTCGTGCACGCGCGGCGGGGGCGGTGTTTGAAACACTCCATCGGGCGCACTGCGCAGACCCATGCCATTGGTGCCGGTGACGCCGATGAAGGCCTCGGCTTTATCGAAGTACGGCGACATCTCGGCGTAGTCGACGGGCCAGTCTGTGCCCAGGCCGTCGAGCGAGTACGGTTTGAAATCGAAGTCGGAAAAGCGCGGGGTGAAGCGGCCGAAGTGGTTGGTGCGGCCGCCGATGACGCGCGATCGCAGCCAGGCGAACTTGCTGTCGGGCGCAACTGTGAACGGTTCGCCGGGAATGTCCCAATAGCCGTCAGGTGCGGAAAAATAACCCCATTGCTGGGTACCGGCGTAGTATTCGGCGTTCGTGCCCGCGCCGCGGTTGGGCACATCGTAGGGCCACATCCCCTGTTTGAAGTCAGTCTCCGGGTTGATCATCGGGCCGGCTTCGAGCAAGGTGACGTTCACGCCCAGGTCGGTCAGGACTTTGACCATGGTTCCGCCTCCGGCGCCTGAACCGATCACGACGACGTCAGCGATCTGCGCTTTGGGCTGAACCTGGAACATTTTGGCCTCCTAGTGCTGCGGTGGCGGTGCTGTTGCCGGGGGGGTGGGCTTGCCGTCGATGGTCGTGGGCTCCATCACTTCGCTGCGCGTGCCGTCCGGGTCAAAGAGGTTCATCTGGCGTTTGCGGTTGACGCCGGTCTTGCTGTCGAGCTGCTTGGTGTAAAACTTGCGGCCGGGTCGCGACTCCAGGTCGGCTTTGGCTTTTTCCACGCTGTCTACTTCGAAGCAGATGTGATGTGCCGTGCCCAGGGCACTGAGGGATGGGAAGTCCTCATAGAGCATGAACTCAATGTAGTCGTCGCTTTCGGGGAGCTTCATATTGACCCAGTTGAGTGTCTTGCCGTCTTTGCTGCCGCGCCAGGTCTCTTTGAAGCCTAGGATCTCTGTATAGAACTTAATGGCCGGGTCGAGTTTGCCGACGATAATTCCCAGGTGTTTGATGTGCGTGGAGATGCGCGGGCCGTCCATGAACTTTCCTTTTTCGCGCATGCTCCAGCCGTCGGGTTCGTATTGCACGATTTCCACGGTATGGCCGTCGGGGTCTTTGATGTTGAAGTTGGAGTTCTTGATGCGGCCTTTGGTGATCTTTTCGGGAACCTTGACGCCTTTCGAGGCGAGATAGACGCGCATTGCTTCGGCGTTGTCGGTCTCGATGGAGATGTGATTGAGGCGATCCGTTTTCTCAGTCTTTTCCGGAAAGAGCTCGATGTATTGGCGTTCGTTCACCTTTATGAAAGTGAGCGAAAGGCTGCCGTCGGGATTGTCCAGTTTAAACGGCTCGCCGTAGCCGAGAAAGTCCTTGTAGAACTGGCGCGACTTTTCGATGTCGTGCACGAACAGGGCGATGTGGCCGATGCCAGTGATCTTGGGGCGCTTGGGCTCATCGGCCGCGGCGGCCAGGGTGACGCACAGCACAGAAACGGTCAGGAATTTCATCATCACCGCAACATCATATCGAAATGTGGGGACAGCCCGCATGTTTCCTGGTTTCGAAATCAGGAAACACGCGGGCTGTCCCCAGTTTAAAAGCGATACAGTAGATGACAGCCATGATCCACAACCGCCGCGACTTCCTTCAGACCAGCGCTGCCGCCTTTGCCGCGCAAGCTCCCGCCAAACTGCCGAACATCATCTACTTGCATTCGCACGATACAGGCCGCTACATCCAGCCCTACGGCCACGCCATTCCCACGCCCAACTTGCAGAAGCTAGCAGAGCAAGGCGTGCTGTTCCGCAAAGCGTTCAATGCCGCGCCCACCTGCTCGCCCAGCCGCGCTGCGTTGTTGACCGGCCAGGCTGCGCACTCCTCGGGCATGACCGGCCTGGCGCATCTTGGTTTCAGCCTCAACGATTACAGCCAGCACATTCTGCACACGCTACGGAAGTCCGGTTATTACTCGGCGCTTGCCGGCGTACAGCACGTGGCGAAGGATCCGATGACCATCGGCTACGATCAGGTGCTGAAGATCCAAGGCAACCAGGCGAAGGTCGTAGGGCCAGCCGCCGCAGCTTTCATCAAGAACCCTCCCAAGCAGCCCTACTACATCGAAATCGGCTTCTTTGAAACGCATCGCAAGTTCCATCCGCCCACGCCTGCGCAGGATGCCCGCTACACGCAGCCGCCTATGCCGATGCCCGATGTGCCGGAAGTGCGCGGAGACATGGCCGCGTTCAAAGCCTCGGCGGCGTTGCTGGACGAAGCCGTGGGCCAGGTGCTGCGGGCGCTCGATGAATCGGGCCAGGCCGAAAACACGCTGGTCATATCGACAACAGATCACGGGATCCCGTTCCCTGGAATGAAATGCAATCTTACCGATCACGGCATGGGAGTGTCGCTGATTCTGCGCGGGCCGGCCGGATTCAGCGGCGGCAAAGTGATTGACGCAATGGTATCGCACATCGACATCTTTCCGACCGTTTGCGAAATGATCGGCGCCGCGCGCCCGGCATGGTTGCAAGGAAAGTCGATCCTTCCGCTGATCCGCGGAGAGAAGACCTCAATTAACGACGAAGTCTTCGCCGAAGTGAACTATCATGTGCCCTACGAACCGCGGCGCGCCGTGCGCACGGAACGCTACAAATACATCCGCGCTTTCGATGGGCGCAAAGTGCCCGTTTTGCCCAATTGCGACGATGGACCGAGCAAGGAATACTTCACGGCGAATGGCTGGCAGCAACAGCCAGTCGATCTGGAGCGATTGTACGATCTGCTGTTCGATCCGGCGGAAAGCCTGAATCTGGCGGCTGATCCGGCGCACCGCAAAACGCTGGACGACATGCGCGCCCGGCTCGAGCGCTGGATGCGCGCAACGAATGATCCGCTGCTGAAAGGCCCCGTGGCAGCGCCGCCGGGCGCACGAGTGGGCAAGCCGGATGTCGTTACGGTGCAGGAAAGCCTTGGCGCAGGCAGCGCATAGCCACTAGAACACTATCCGGCAGGCTTCCGCCGACTTCGTGTCCTGGATTACCAGATCGCGGAAGCCAATTGCCAGTGTCCGGGGATCACCCTTTGGCTGAATGCCCTCTTTCTGGCTCTTGAATCGAAGGACCGACCGGCCTTTTTCGAGCTTGACCTTGTAATCAAGCTGGCCGTCAGCCTTCAGTGTTTTCGTCGTGCCATCGGACAAACTGGCCGCAATTTCGTTTGGTCTGGGCATTGAAAGAATCTCCCCGTTCAGTTGCAGCGTTGCCGCATGGTCCAGATCAATTGTTATGGTGCCTTGTGCTTTTGTCCACGCCCACCAATCGGGTCCCTGGATCTCCCGGTCGTACCAGCCGTCGCTCAACCGCGCTTCGCAGGCCGGTGCCGGTGCGGACGGCTGAGGAGAAGGAGCAGCAGCTGCTGCAACTGCTGGCGTCGCTGCCACGCCCTCACTGGTGAAGACAACTTGATCGAAAAATGTTTTGACGGCTCCGTGATAGCCGGCGTACAATGTTAATTTTTTTGCATCTCTCGCGCAACCCAGACACACGATCGCGCAAGGTTTTGCAGTAGCGAAATTGGGCAGAGATTGGCTAAGGTTATCCACGCCCGTTTCCTGAAGCTCGAATTTCCGGTCTCCGGCCCTCAGTAGCGCCATTAATGGATATTCCATACGCCGCGCGGACGAGTCAACGGACGAATCAATGCCGATCTGCCGGCAGCTCTGCCCCATTAAGAAGGCGGCCGTGTCTTTATACGGCACGCGCAATTCCGGCTGTTCAAAGAAATACAAATCGTCGCGCGATAAATCGAAAATGCCCCCTGCGGTAAGCAGCTGCCGGGGTGGGTTTTCCGTCATCATTGGCGCTGCGCAGATCAGCAACAGTCCCGCACCGATCGCGGTTGCCGCAAGTGGCAACGCTCTTGCTGCCGCCACTGCTATCAAAGGTGTGGCAGCCACGAAGAGTGTCAGATGAAGCCGCGTGTGCCAAGGCTGCCAACGCAGTGCGGCACTGAACGCCAGGGCCGCAAGCAACAACCCTACCGTGTAATACAGCAATGTTCGGGATTGCTCTTCTTTTCTGTGGCGAAACACAAAGCATGCCGCAAGCAGGGCAAACAAAAAATGAAGCTGATTTCCAGTCAGAGCCTCATGGCGCTGCAGATCAGGAATTTGAAACTTGTATCCAGTCCACACCGCGGCAGGATCGTCAGGATCCGCGCCAATGGCGATCATCGTGGATTTCAAGATGCCTTCAAACTTGCGATTCCATTCCTTGCTTGGAGTGACGATATGCAGAGATGCGTTGCGCAGTACATTGGCGGCGATGGAAGAGGGCGAAAGGTTGTCGTTGCGAAACCTGTATGCCTCCTTACCGTACGCCGAAGCAAAACCAAACGGAGATCCTGACAGAGAGTAAGTGCGGACCCAATGAGGAGAAACAATCAGCAACGCCAGAATGGCGAACGCCGGCGCAAGCCTTCTTGCTTGAGATTGCAGCTGTTTGCTGAATGTGAGCACGACAGATGCCAGCAGGAACGGAACAAACAATAAAGCCGTGTTCTTTGTTAGTAGGGCTAACCCCAGCGATGCGCCCGAAATCATCAGCCAAAACGGAGCGGAAGTCTCTTTGAATCGCAGCATTGCAAAGCAGGCCGCCAAAACCCAAAGCGCCAAATAACAGTCGTTCTTGGCGCCGGTGGCTTGCAGAATAGCGCTGGGGATGACCGCAACAACAAACGCCGCCAGTGCCTGCGTCGCCGCCGCACCGCCGAAGCTCCTGGCGATGCCTGCTGCCGCCACTGCGCTCCATGCGAAGCCAAACCACTGCACCAGGTTCACGAACCTGTCACCGAAGCTCAGCAAATAGGTAAGAAGCATGGTGTATTCGGCGAAGGGAGATTGCACCAACCGGTGATAATCCTCTGCCGGAAAAAAAGCTACTGTACCATGCATGAACCAGTAAATCACTCGCGGCATATGATAAGCCAAAGCATCTGAGGTATTGGGCGGCGCGATTACAGCAACCAGAAACGTGAGAAAAAATATCACGCCGGCGAAGGCCCAAAATACGCCTGCCAGCGGCCCCGCGGCATCCAGCCGAAACCCGCCTTCGGGCGGTGTCGCCGTGAACGAGCAACAATCAACAGAAAACTTGCGGTGCAGCGCCATCGTTGCCGCGCTTGCCGCCACCCAGGACAGAATTACCGGCAGCAGCGAATACAGATGCGCAAAACTCAACAGCTCCGTGATCAGCGCCACCTGGAAACCCCAGATCACGGCTGCGGCGACCAATGCGTCGATCCATCCAGCCTGCCTTTGACGCAGTATCCAGATCAATAAAACGAGTACGGACAATGGAAAAAGCAGGAGCATAAACTTAACAAATTTTATCATGTTCCTCAGTTTTGGACCCTTGTATAATAGGGCGCACATGGAATGGAGGTTAAGACTGGCGAAGAAGAGTGTGCTATGCTTGCTTCAAATAATAACGGCGCCAGATGACTGGGATCCTTCTGTATCTTCCAATCGTAAGTATCTGCAGCGGTTTTGCGTGCCGAGACCAATTTTGAAATGTTCTCGATAAGCAGTTATTTATACTCTCTGATCGCCGCTGAGATAGTAAGTATCGTCAAGTGGAACGATCAGTTATTTTACGTTAAGAATTCCGTTTCGACGCACAGAAGACTATTCGATTCGCTCAGGCTGGGTCTGGGAGATGGACTAACCGGAGAGATTGACGTGGAGGATCTGCCTGATCAATCGCAGCATCCAGATAGCCGCAGCGCAATCATATTGAACGGCGAGTTCAATCATACGACGGATATCCAGGGGCTTTTAGACAACCTGTTTCCAAAGCTATCGAGGAAGTCCCGGCTTGTTGTGGTCATGTACAATCCGTATTACCGTTGGCTCCTTGTCCTTGCCAACCGGTTCGGCTTTCGTACTTCCCCACTCCCCGAATCCTTCCCCACCCGGAGTGCCCTTAAAAACATTGCCAAACTCTCTCGTTTCGAACTGGTTAGAATCCGGCCGGCAGGCTATTTTCCCTTTCGCCTTTTCGGTCTCGGGGACATAATCAATCAATGGTTGGTGCTCATTCCCTGGTTCCGATGGACGGCGCTGTTTTGTGTCGCGGTGCTTCGGCCAATCAAGCCGGAAACCTCTTCTCCATCTTTGTCTGTCCTGGTTGCGGCACGAAACGAACGTGGCAATATCGAAGACTTGTTTCGCCGTTTACCTGAAATCTGCCAGGATATGGAGTTGGTGATCGTCGAAGGGCATTCTAAAGACGGCACATGGGAAGAGATCCAGCATCAGGCTGACGCTAACAAACGGCCCTTCGCCGTGCAGTCGGCACAACAACAGGGAGTGGGAAAAGTTGACGCAATCCGCCTGGCTGCGCAGATGGCCAGAAAGGATCTTCTCGTCATCCTCGATGCCGATCTTACCGTGCCACCCGAATCTCTTGCAAGGTTCTACCGCGCCTATTGCGATGGAGTCGGGGATTTCATAAACGGCAGCCGGCTGGTCTACCCTATGGAAAAGGAGGCGATGTTCTTTTTGAATTGGCTGGGAAACATCTTCTTCGCGAAATCGTTAAGTGCCGTGCTTGATTCCGGCATCACCGATTCACTTTGCGGAACTAAATTGTTCGCTAAGTCCGACTACGCGCGGATGGTAGCGTGGCGCGCCCGTTTCGGAGACTTCGATCCATTCGGAGATTTCGAGCTCCTGTTCCCCGCCAGCCAGATGGCCTTAGGATTGTGCGATGTACCTGTGAAATACAGGTCACGTACTTACGGAGCCACGAATATCAGCCGGTTCAGACATGGCTACATGTTACTGCGTATGACGCTGACAGGGCTCATCAGAATTACGAGTGGAAGGACGCAGTGACACTCATTGAGAGAAGCAATGGACCTCAATAACCCAGAAAACTTCGGCGAAGTTACCCATAGAATCAGGAGCAAACCATTATTGGAGGACTTCTACCGGGGGATATACACCAGATTCATAGAATGCCGGGCTCTGTGTCCAAAGGATGGGCTTGCTGTGGAATTAGGCTCTGGGGCAGGCTTCTTAAGAGAGTACGATCCAGCATTTATAGCCACGGATATCATTTCCTATCCGGACTTGGATGTAGTCCTCGATGCGACCCAAATGCCATTTGGAAACAACCAGGTCAGCATGTTCGCAATGATCAACACGTTTCACCATATCCCCGATGTTGCCCGCTTCCTGCGCGAAGTGGAGCGGTGTTTGAAGCCGGGCGGACGCCTCTTGATGACGGACCAGCATCATGGAATTCTAAGTTCTTTCATCTTGAAGCATCTGCACCACGAGCCCTACCGTCCTGAGTCCGATGAATGGAGCTTCGTTAGCAGCGGACCGCTTTCCGGTGCAAACGGCGCGCTGCCACACATTGTCTTTCAGCGTGACCGGCAACGGCTGGCCTTGGAAGTACCGCGCTTGAAGCTCAACTATTATCGTCCCCACACGCCATTGCAGTATTGGATTGCAGGCGGATTGAAACGTTGGTCGATGTGGCCCTTTCGCCGCCCTGGCGCCGTGCATTTCTTAGACCACTCGCTTCTGCGGCTGTCTGAGAACTTCGGAAGTTTTGTCGACATTGAAATGACCCGTATTTAAGCGCATATGAAAATCCTGAGCGAACGATATTATCTCTATTGTGTGCCCGCCGCACTCCTTCTGCTCACCCTGGTGTTCCGCCTGTCGGCCGGCCCCTTTTGGCTGGCCGGAGACTCTGACCCTGACTACCCGTATTTGTTGAATTCCCTCAACTTATCGAAGGGCCAGGCGATCGGCCATATCGATCATCCAGGCACGCCGGTGCAGATGCTCGGAGCCCTGTTTCTGACTCTCAGCAAACCGTTTGGATCGGGCGATTTGACGCACCGAGTATTGAGCAATCCGGAGACTTTTCTTGTCATTCTTGCAAGCATCCTCTCCATACTTGCCGCCTGCCTGCTTTGGTATTTGGGAGCTTCCGTCTACGCGGCATACGGTTCGCTCTTCATCGCCCTTTGCACTCAGCTATCCCTCTTTTGCTTATGGGCGGAGTTGTAACAGTTCAGGTGGTAGGTTCCGGCGGCAACAGCGTGGGGCCCGGAGTTCGATGGCGGTGGGAAATCACGGCTGAAGTAAGGTACCCCAACACATGACGGTTCTGCATTCTGCAAGTCTGCACCGCTGTTAACAAGC
>CAIRSA010000031.1 GCA_903881085.1 uncultured Acidobacteriia bacterium | reverse complement strand
TGAACCGGGGGGTCCGCTGGTCGAGGTCGGCGGGGGCGGGCTGGGAGATGGGTCTTGCAGCTTCATCAATTGACGAAGCATGGTTCCGGCGAGCCACACGCGCGGGCGGGGTGCTGTGGCTTGGGTGCCGTCCTCGGCAAAAAGAAAACGCGCGCCCCCCTTTCGAGAGACGCGCGCCAGCCTTTCCGGTTCCTATGCCGGGAAAGATGTTAGGCAAGCCATGCCCGGTTTACAAAGCAATGCAGCTTGCGCGGCTCGAATGGGCCGGTCTCCTTGGCATAGGCTTTGACGCGGGCCGGTGTCGCGGCGGCGGCCTTGGCGGGCGGTGCCATCGTGCGAGGCGGTTCAACGCCGAAACACTTCTTGAAAGTGGCAGCTCCGAAACGCTTGGCGATGATTGCGCGGCCCTCGGCAATAGCGGCGGCTTCCCTGTGAGCGGGCTCGAATCTGGCGGAGTTGAAAACAGGCGTGGCGGTCATTTGATTTGATTTGTTGGAATTGTTAGGCTTGGTCGAAACGGTTTTTCATGGGGAAAGATACACGGGCAGGCTTGGCTTGTCAATCCTTATTGAGAATCGTTCTCAAGTAAGAATCATTCTAAAATGTAACGGGGGCGAAAAAAAACCTTGGCCCGCAGGAAAACGCGGCACCCCGCACCAACCGGGCTTTTGATAGAGTTCAAAGATATTCATTTGACGCCCGGTGGGGGGGTATCCATGGCAGGGCAGGGCAGCGTGCTGGTCGGTGGCATTGTCTGCGCTCGAAAGGTTGCGACGCCCCTACGTGGATCCTCGCGCGATTGGCGGGCATGTGGCTGGCTTGCCTCATGGTGTGAATGCAGGTGTTGGTGATGGCGCTGGCGATGGCGGCTTGGCGGGTTTGATTTTAACGACACGCGCCTTGTCGGTGATAACGTCACACGCTGCATTTACCACGGCGAGCGGCGCGGGCTGGCAATAGATCACCATCCTGCCGTTGCTGTCTGGATAGCGGCCCTTGCCGACAACGATGAGCGCCTCACCGACGGAGGCCAGTGCATTGCCTGCGGCTTCTGATAGGAGAATTCTGACAACACCGGGCACCGATAGCGGGCCGGGCGGAAGTATCGGCGAGGCTGGTTCAGCGTGTCTTGCTGTCGGGTTTCTAACGTCTGGATTATTCATGGTTTTCGGTGCTTGGAAAATCTCTGCAAGTGACCGGGACAAGTCCCCCCTTTACATAGGGGGGGACGTGTCCCTGTCCCGATTTCACGGGCGGGACGGGTCGGCATTGTCCCGCATTTGTCCCGTTTGTCCCGCTGGCACAAAGGACCAGCGCCCGGCCTTGGTTTTCCTTAGAACGCCAAGGGTTTCAGCGCGTTGCATGCGCTTTTTCATCGTCTCAGTTGCTGTTAGTTTATTTGTCCCGCTCATGTCCCATTCAACTTTTGCTGCTTCCTCGGCTGAAAATTCGGGACAAGTGCCATTTGTCCCGTTTTCTTTACCATGTGAATACAACGCCCCCCACTCCGCGCGGGCCTTGCTGGGGGCCTCGGCATCGCGCTTTGTGGCTTGTAAACCGGCGGCCCGTCCCGCGTAGGCGTGCATCCCGGCATCCTGATTCCACTGGAAGCAATAGCCTAACACCTTCGGAATATCGCGGCGGCGCATGTCCTGG
>CAIRSA010000030.1 GCA_903881085.1 uncultured Acidobacteriia bacterium | reverse complement strand
TGGGGACAATGCGGTCCGTCCCCTCCGTCCCCGTCTTGTTTTCATAATTTCCTCAGATTCGTAACCCGCCTGTCATTTCTCCCAGCCTACCCTCCTGTATAATAAAGACATAGTCTCAGGTTCAGGAAATATTTGTTGCCTCGCATCGCAGCGTTTTGCGTAGGCAATCGCTCTGCGGACATCAGAAGTAAAAGGGAGTAAAAATGATAAAAAAGCTAGGTATTACCGCAATTTTAGCCTGCCTCGCCTCGGCCAATATGTTTGGTCAGGCCGCGGGTTTCGGTGCCATCAACGGAACGGTGAAAGACGCTTCCGGTGCGGCCATCGCCAATGCAAAAGTAACCATCTCTAACGAATCCAAAGGTATTCGCCGTGAAGTTCAGTCGAACGGTTCAGGGATTTTTACTGCACCAGCGCTCGTACCCGCGTCGGGCTATAGCGTAGCCGTTGAAAACTCGGGCTTCGCGAAATTCGAAGCCAGCGGCATCACAATTCAAGTTGGCCAGGCGATCGACATGCCCGTGGTCATGTCTGTTCAAGCCGCCAGCACGAGCGTAAACGTGACAGAGGCCGCGCAGACCGTAGACAACACCAAGACCGAAGTGTCCAGCGTCATCGACAGCCAGCAGATCACCGATCTGCCGATCAACGGACGCCGCGTCGATAACTTCGTGCTGCTCACCCCGGGCGTTACGACGGATGGCCCGTTCGGCTTGATCTCGTTCCGTGGCAACTCCGGCGGCAACACCTTCCTCACCGACGGTAACGACACCACCAACCAGTTCTATAACGAAAACGCAGGCCGAACCCGCACCACCAATATCGGGCAGGACGCGGTGCAGGAATTCCAGGTCGTCTCCTCCAATCCGCTGGCCGAATACGGCCGCGCATCAGGCGGCGTTATCAACACTGTAACCCGCAGCGGCGGCAACGACATTCACGGTACCGCCTACTGGTTCTTCCGCAATCGCACCTTGAATGCAACTGACATCACCACACGCGGCGTTAACCCTCCCGAATGGCGTCATCAGGCCGGCGCATCCATCGGCGGTCCGATTGTCAAGAACAAGCTGTTCTACTTCTTTAATGGCGAACTGCAACGCCGCAACGCGCCTATCGTTTCTTCCAACCTTTCGTCCACCATCTTTGACGCAGCAGGCAACATCAAGCCGGGAACCTGCCTGAACACTGGCGCAGGGGCTGCGACGAATGCCCAGTGCCAGGCAGCGGTCAACTATATCCAGAGCCGCACCGCATTGCAGTTGATTCCTCGCACGATGGACACGAACCTCCTGTTTGGCAAAATCGATTACCGCCCAACAGAGAAAGATGCCTTCAGCCTCAGCATGAATTATGTTGACTTCCGATCGCCGAATGGCATTCAGACACAGCTCTCGCTGACTGACGGTTCCGCCATTGGCAACAACGCCGATACCAATGTATTCAATCGCACCGCGCGCGCCAGTTGGACTCGCGTCATCTCTTCGGCTGCGGTGAACGAAGCCCGCTTCGGCTTCTTCAAGGATCGCCAGTACGATCCGGCCAGCCCCAGCCTGCTGCCTTCCATCGGACCAGTCGCGCTCACCGTTCAGGGCGTCAGCAATGTTGGTTATGCGAATGGTTATCCGCGTCTGAACCCCAGCGAACAGCGTCTTCAGTTCGCCGATTCGCTTTCGTGGGTGAAAGGTACACATAGCATGAAGTTCGGCTTTGACTTCGCCAATATCGAAGATTATGTGAGCCGACTAGCCAACCGCTATGGCACCTATTCCTACTCCAAACTCACCGAGTTTGCGCTGGACTTCACCGGCAACCCTGGCGGCGCCAAAAACTACCAGAGCTATACGCAGACTTTCGGTAACCCGGTGGTCGATACGGTACTCCACGAATTCGCTCTGTTTGCCCAGGATCAGTGGAAAGCCACCAGCAAGATGACCATCAATGCCGGCATCCGCTGGGAGTACACCACCATTCCTCAGCCGACGATTTCCAATCCTGCAATCCCCCAAACAAGCCGCATTCCAGGTCCGGCCAAGAGCATCGCTCCACGCGTCGGTATTGCTTATGCATTGAACCAGCGCACAACCTTCCGCGTCGGTTATGGCATTTACTACAACCGGTACAATAGTTCAACGATTGAGAACCTCATTTTAACGAACGGCGTCTATCAGGGTACTCTTAGCCTTAATACCCCGGCGCTCATCACCTCCGGCGGCCCAGTGTTTCCCAACGCCCTGGCTTCCGGAACCTTTCCAGCAGGAAGCTCCACGACCATTTACGCCTCTGACACCTTCCGCAATCCGTATTCGCAGCAAGGCACGGCCGCTATTGAGCGCGAAGTCATGAAGAACACCTCGCTCACGGTTTCGTACGTATGGAGCCGCGGCTTGCATCTTCTTCAGACCCGCGACGCTAACGCCGCTGCTCCGACCTCTTCCTACACGTTCCCGATTCTCGATAGCAACGGCGCGCAGGCCGGCAGCTACACCACGCCGATCTATACATCGCGCGTTAACCCCGCCCTTGGCTTTATCGGCCAGTTCGACTCTGCTGGTAACAGCTACTACAACGGCTTGCTCGTCAACACAACCCGCCGCTTCACCAAGTGGATGAACGGCAGCTTGGCCTACACCTGGAGTCATGCGATGGATTACAACCAGGGCGGCGGTGGCAACACCCTTTTCGGTTCCACCTTTGCGACTTCTGTCTTCAATGGCGACTACAAAGGAGAAAAGGGCAACAGCAGCATCGATCAGCGTCATCGCCTAGTTGTAAACGCTGTCATTTCGCCTACCTTCACCAAGAGCAACAGCGCTGCTGCTAAGTACCTCGTAAACGGCTGGCAGTTGGCGGTCGTCTCCATCGCAGCCTCGGCACAATACCTCACTCCGAGCATCCGTGTGCAGGACCGTCCTGCTCCCGGCATCACCGGCTACACTGGCCTCACCTCGCTAAGCACCTCCTCCTTAAACGGATTGGGTGGCGGGAACCGTGTTCCGTTTGAGCCGGCAGCCTTCCTGCCTATAACTCCGCTGTACCGTACCGACGCACGTATCGCAAAGATGCTTCCAGTCGGCGAAAAGCTGAAGGTCTATTTGCAGTTTGAGGCTTTCAATTTGTTCAACCACGTGTATGTGAACGGCTCGGGAGCGAAGATCACCCAGCAGTACACGTCCATCAAGCAGACCTCCGGTCCGCTCAATGGCCAGATCGCGTTGGTACCGTATGCTCCTTACGGTTCGGTCGCTGCAACGCAGGCGCCGCCGGACGGTACTACCGCCCGCCGCGCGCAGGCTGCAATCCGGTTCGTATTCTAAGCCGGTTTCAACAACCGCATAAACAAAATCGCCGCCCGGTGTTCGCACCGCGCGGCGATTTTGCATTAACCCTTCAATAGCTTTCGCCAGACCAACAAATGCCCCAGCAACGCAACCTGCACCAACACGCCCGGCAACCAAATATAAGGTGGACTGGCAATCCAGGTATTCAGCCGATCCGGACCAAACAGCGCGAACGCAGGCAGTGATGCGATCGCAATCCCAACAATCACCGCCAGCGTGATCGTCCCCAATAAATTCCAGCCCAATAGAAGCCATCGAGGGGCCTTTCCCTGCGCCGCCAGCCAGGTCACAGGAATTGCAGTGGCACCCGCAACAATATCGAAATTGTAACCGCTGAACGACATCTGCACCGGCATCAGCCCTTCCACAGCCGCCTGATGCATCACCAACTCCAGCGGAAGCCGGAAACACTGTAGGCCGATGATCCAGGCGAGAGGCAAGGCGGCCAGTTCACTACCCGCGCGCGAACGGAACAGAACCACGGTGCACGCCACGGTCAGGGCCATCACCGGCATTATCAAGGGAGGGCGGCCCTGCAGCATCTGCTGCCCGAGCAGCGCGGCCAGGGCAATCTGAATCGCCATCACGGCGGCAATGCCTGCCCGCGCTGTGCCCGATCGCAATTGCCGGCAGATCAGCCCCGCCACCACCACCGGCAGCACCCACATCGCCAGGGTTACCATGGCTATGCGATAGCCCTGCATACGGCATCAGTGATCTCAGCCGTGGTCGCCTTCCCACCCAAATCCGCCGGTAACTCCGCCGTCTGCGTCACATGCTCCACCGCCGCCATCAACCGCTTCGCCGCCGCGAACTCGCCCAGATGCTCCAGCATCATCACAGCCGTCCAAAAACTGCCAATCGGATTCGCGATGCCCTTGCCCATGATGTCAAACGCCGACCCATGGATCGGTTCAAACATCGATGGATACTTGCGTTCCGGGTTCAGATTCGCGGTCGGTGCAATGCCCATGCTGCCCGCCAGCGCCGCCGCCAGATCGCTCAAAATGTCGGCATGAAGATTGGTCGCCACAATCGTATCGAGCGACTTCGGCTTGCCCACCATGCGCGTCGTCATGGCGTCCACCAGCATCTTATCGGTCTCCACATCGGGAAACTCACGCCCCACCTCCGCCGCGATCTCATCCCACATCACCATACCGTGGCGCTGCGCGTTTGACTTCGTCACAATCGAAAGCAGCTTGCGCGGCCGCGAACGTGCCAACTCATACGCGAAGCGCATAATGCGCGTCACTCCGGCGCGCGTGAAGATGGAAACCTCCGTCGCCACCTCCTCCGGATGTCCGCGATGCGCGCGTCCGCCGTGGCCCGCGTACTCGCCCTCGCTGTTTTCACGGACGATCACCCAATCCAGATCGCCACGGTTGGCCATCCGCAGCGGCGATTGAATCCCTGGCAGAATGCGCGTCGGGCGTACGTTTGCGTACTGGTCGAAGCCCTGGCACATCTTCAGCCGCAGGCCCCACAGCGTGAGATGATCAGGCACATTCGGATCGCCAACAGCCCCAAAATAGATCGCATCGAACGGCTTCAACACGTCCAAGCCGTCTTCCGGCATCATCAGCCCGGTCTGGTGATAATATTCCGTGCCCCACGGGAAATGCTCCACCTGCAAAGCAAAATCGCCGCAGCGCTCCTGCAATGTCTGCAGCACGGTAAGCCCCGCTGGGATGACTTCTTTGCCGATTCCATCGCCAGGGATGGCGGCAATCTTATGAGTTCTCATTACTAACTATTGTACTGGGGCGGCTTCCGGATTCTTCACCATCAGCCAGTAAATGGGGATCGCCGCCAGCAACACAACCACCGCAAGAATAAATGCCGGCACGTAGGAGCCGGTCGCTTCAATGATGTAGCCCGTGGCGATTGGCGCAACGACACCGGAAAGATTCCCCGCCAGATTCAGCACGCCGATGGAAAAGCCTACCTCGCCGCCACGCGTGATGCGCTGCACCAGCGCGAAGATGTTCGCCGTCGAAAGCCCCACCAACGAAGCGCCCGCCATCATCGCCACCGTCGCCACATGACCTTCGGCATACATCGCCGGCACCAGCAGTAACGCGCTCAAATACGAAACCGAAACGATCAGCTTGCGGCTGAAAATCTCATCCATGCCGCGCGCCACCATCTGATCTGCAATCCAGCCACCCAGCGGCTCACCCAGAGTGAACGTCAAGTACGGCACCACCAGATACCCCGCACCTTCCTGCAAAGACATGTGGCGCACTTTGACAAGATACGAAGGCCACCACGTCACCATCAAATAAAAGTAGTAGCCATAGCCGATGTGTGCCAGGCTCATCCCCAGCAGGTTCCGGTCGACCTTGGCCAGCGACCACGCCGCGGAGCCCGATGCGTGCGTGGCCGTGGTCGCGCCCTTCGGGAAAAAGTATACCCACGGCAGCAGCCAGAGCAGGGAAGTGAAGCCCAGAATGAAGAACGCGTTATGCCAGCCGTACCCAATCACCAGCGCCGCGATCAACGGCGCACCAAACGCCAGCCCCGCGCGCGTGCCGCAGTTCACCAGGCCTGAGGCGAGCCCGCGGTCTTTGGGCGTAAAAATCACGCTCACCAGCTTCATGCCGCCCGGCAAGTAAATGGATTCGCCGATGCCCAGCAGTACCCGCAGCACCACCATCACGGCCAGGCTGTTGGCGAAACCGGTCAAGCCGCAGGTCAAAGACCACAGGGCAAAGCACCCCGCGTAAAGCCACCGCAGATTGAAGCGGTCACACATCCACCCGATGGGCACCTGCATCAGCGAATACGACCAGAAAAACGCCGACAGCAGAATTCCCATCCGCGTAGGACTCAAATGTAAATCCTCCGCAATCGTCGGCAGCGCTACGGATACGATGGTGCGATCGAAGTAATTGATCAGCCCGGCGATGAACAAAAGCACCGCCATTCCCCAGCGGCGGTCAATCATCGTCTTTTGCGCCGCCGGGTCAAACGTCCCTGTGGCGGGCTGATGCAAAGCTGAATCTACGGGAGAAGGCATTATGACTTTCTATCAGGTTTGGTGGGCCGGTGTCACCTGCGAGATTGGTCCGTGTGCCGGATCTGCTGCCGATGTAGGGCAGAATGGCATTCTGCGGCCGATTGGCAATCGGCCTTCTTCGAATGCTAACTGGAATGCCAGCATTGCGAGGTTTCTGGCAGGTCCACCAAGCCGATTCACAATCGGCTGCAGATTGCCAATCTGCCCCACAACTGCTGACAACCTCTGTTGCAAGCGTGCAAAATCGAGCGGATGGCGATTCCCTGTTGAACTCGTATGTGCGCGCATGCTTTGCCAAACTTCTAATTAAAGGAAAGCCCGGTTTCCTTTAATTAACCAGCCCGTAATTAAAGGAAAGTGCCCTTTCCTTTAATTACGCATCAGAAGCTCCGATACACCGCCCGCTCAAACTCCCCAAACAACCCCACCGCCTCTTTATCCACAAACGGCAAAAACTGCATCAGAATCACCCCGCAGCGGTTCTTCTTCGGGTCAATCCAAAAGAACGTATTCAGCAACCCCGCCCAAGCCAAACTCCCCGCCGAGCGGCCGCCCGCATACGGCGTCGTATTGATCAAAAATCCCAGCCCCCACTTTTCCGTCGCGCCCGGCTGAATATCGACATCCACCGAAGACGCCGGCTTGAAACTCTTCATCTTCCCCGCTGAAAGCTCACCGATCTGATTCATGCCCATACTCGCCACCGTCTTCGCCTTCAGCAATTGCGCACCGCCCGGCGCGCGGCCGTGATTCAGAATCATCTGCATGAACCGTACGTAGTCAGCCGCGGTCGAAAACAGACCACCGCCGCCGTTATACGAAGTGGGAGGCGCGGGCAGTTTCCGCTCGGCGGGCGTCCATACGCCCGTGGGCTCACGTTGCGCACGGGTCACCACGTGATCGAACTTCTCCGCCTTCGCGATGAAACTGGTATCCACCATGCCCAGCGGCTTGAAAATCTTCTGCTGAAAGTAATCCTCCAGCGACAGCCCGCTGATGGCTTCAACAAGCCGCCCGGTCCAATCCACACCCTGCCCATACTGCCAGCGCTTGCCCGGCTCGAACATCAGCGGACCAGGTTTCGAAGTATCAGGCGGCGGAGTCTGCGACGCGTACCGGAACATCTGCTCGTCCCACGTGTCATAACAAAGCCCGGAGGTATGCGTTACCAGATGCCGCAGCGTAATCGGCGTCTTCGCAGGCCGCAGCGAAGGCTTGCCCGCCGCATCGAAGCCTTCCAGCACATCCAGGTTCACCAACTTCGGCAGAAACTTTGCCACCGGCTCATCCAGCGACAGCTTGCCCTCATCCACCAGTTGCAGCGCGGCCACAGTGGTGACGGCCTTCGTCATGGATGCAATCGCAAAGATGCTGTCCATGCGCACCGGCACGCCCGAAGCATCGCGCGCACCGAACGCCCCGCTGTACAAGGTCTTCTTGTTCGACGCGAACATCGCCACTACAGCCGGAATCTTGCGCCTCCCAATGCCGCCGCGCAGCACTTCATCGATCGCGCCGGACTTGCCGGGCGCTGCCATCGCCGCAGTATTGGCAGCGAGAAATAATCTTCGGCTCATTGCTTGCATGACTCTTTCAGATCATACCGCGATAAACTGGACTCAGCCATGACCACGCGAATCGCCACCCTCGTTCTGTTGACAGCCGCACTGTTGCCGGCGCAAACCGTCGAAATCAAAATCGACTCCGCCAGGAAGCTCGGAGCCCTGAAGCCCATCTGGAGCTTCTTCGGCTACGACGAGCCCAACTACACCTACATGAAGGATGGCAAGAAACTGCTCAGCGAAATCGCCGCCTTCAGCCGCGTGCCGGTCTACGTGCGCGCGCATAGCCTGCTAGTCAGCGGCGACGGCACGCCCGCCCTGAAATGGGGCTCCACCAACGCCTACACCGAGGACGCCAACGGCAAGCCTATCTACGACTGGACCATCGTCGACCGCATCTTCGACACCTACGTCGAACGCGGCATGAAGCCCCTGGCGCAGATCGGCTTCATGCCCGAAGCACTCTCCACCAAGCCCGAGCCTTACAAGCACCAGTGGTCGCCCGGCAACCAGTACAACAGCATCTACACCGGCTGGGCATATCCGCCAAAGGACTACGCCAAGTGGGCCGAACTGGTCTTCCAGTGGGTCAAGCACTGCGTTGCGCGTTACGGCAAAGCGGAAGTGGAATCGTGGTTGTGGGAAGTTTGGAACGAGCCGAACGGCGGCTACTGGGCCGGACCCAAACCTGAATATCAAAAACTCTACGACTACACGGCCGACGCTGTGAAGCGCGCCCTGCCCACCGCGCGCATCGGCGGACCGCACTCCACCGGCCCGGGTAGCGAATCTGCAGCGGCATTCCTGCGCAGCTTTCTGGAACACGTCACACGCGGCAAGAACTTTGTCACCGGCAAAACCGGCTCGCCAATTGATTACGTGGGCTTCCACGCCAAGGGCAGTCCGAAGTTCGTCGAAGACACCGTGGTGATGGGCATCGATAAGCAACTGCGCGACCTCGACAAAGGCTTCGAGATCGTCGCCTCATTCCCCGAACTGAAGGGCAAGCCCATCATCATCGGCGAATCCGACCCCGAAGGTTGCGCTGCCTGTTCATCGCGCGTCTATCCCCAGAACGCCTATCGCAACGGACTGATGTACGCCAGTTACACCGCCGCGGTCATGCCCCGGCACCTCGACTTGGCTTCGAATCGGGGCGTAAATCTATTAGGTGCAGTCACTTGGGCCTTCGAATTCGAAAATCAGCCATACTTCGACGGCTTTCGCGATCTGGCCACCAACGGCATCGATAAACCTGTATTGAATGTGCACCGCATGCTGGCGATGATGACCGGCGACCGCGTCGCAGCCGAAAGCTCCGCAGAAGCGCCACTTGCCATGATGCTTGCCGAAAGCGTAAAAAAGACGCCCGATATCCACGCCACGGCCAGCCGCGACGCGCACTCCATCGCCGTGCTTGTTTCCAACTATCATGACTCGGGCAAACCAGCTGAAGCCGCCAATATCAATCTTCAAATTGCCGGCGTGCCTGCAGGGCGTGTTCTGGTGGAGCGCTTCCTCGTCGATAACCAGCACAGCAACTCCTACGAAGCCTGGAAAACCATGGGCTCGCCGCAACAACCTACGCCAGAACAATACGCCGCGCTCGAACGCTCCGGCCAGTTACAATTAGCAGATTCACCGCGCTGGGAAGCCGCCAATTCCGGACCATTACGGTTGTCTTTTCCCCTACAGCGCCATGGAGTTACGCTGGTCCGCCTCACATGGTAGAGATACTTTGCGCAAACTTCCCCAGCTTCGGTGTGATTTGCGTCAACCCACACACCGCGCAGCGTTGTGATTAAATACCAAAAGGTCTTAAACGCTGTTGTTGCGTGCTTTTTGACTATTGGCAACCCGAATGCATTAGGCACTACGAGATCTGTTTGCAAAAAGATCAACGTTAGGAGCCTTATCATTCATGAAAACCAGATATGCTCTCGCCAAGTCCGCGGCAGTCTTGGCCATCATACTTGCCTTTGCCGTTGCAGCTATTTCAGCGCCTCCTGCGAAACGCACGCCCACTAAACGCGCCCCCAACTTCAATGCGGTAACTTCCCCTGATGCCGCTCCCACGTTCCGCACTGGCATCGTGGTGAAGGTCAAGAGCGCAAGCATCGCCGCTGACGGCACCATCACCGCTCGCGCCGTTATCACCGACCCGGCCGGTGCGCCGCTCGACAGGTTGGGAATTGACACGGCCGGCACCGTCGCAATCAGCATGATTTGCGCCGTTATTCCTGCCGGCAAGGCGCAGTACACTTCATACACCACTACAACCCTGGCCGCTACGATCAACAAGAATCCTTCCCAGATCCAGGCTGCCAACGATTCTGGCGGAACGTTCACCCAGAACGGTCCCGGCGATTATACCTATGTTTTTAAGACGAAAGCACCGACGGGGTTCGACAAGACCGTCACCCACTCTATTGGCGTTTCGGCAGTACGCAATCTTGCTGAATTCGGAACGTTCGAGGAATGGGCCAATGTCTCCAATGATGTTTTCACATTCGTTCCCGACGGCTCGCCCGTAAAGGTAACTCGCGATGTGGTCGCCACCAAGGCTTGCAACGGATGCCACAACCCGCTGATCGGCCATGGCGGTTCGCGCATCAAGGTCGAACTTTGCGTCATGTGCCATCAACCGCAAACCGTGAACCCCGACACGCAATTGACGCAGGACATGCCTGTGCTGATCCACAAGATCCATATGGGTTCCAGTCTGCCCAGCGTGAAGGCCGGCAGCCCTTACCGCATCTGGCATCGCGGCGCATGGTCTGATTTCTCTGAAGTCACCTTCCCGCAGCGCGTAGCTAATTGCGAAGCCTGCCATACCAAGGGGCCCGCTCAGGCCAATAACTACTTGACCAATCCCAGCCGCGCCGCATGCGGCGCTTGTCATGACAACGTGAACTTCGCCACCGGCGAAAACCACGTCAGTCTGCCCCAGGTAACCGACGGTCAGTGCAAGAACTGCCACACTACCGAAGCGGCGTACGACTTCGATGCCTCCATCCCCGGAGCGCACCAGGATCCCATCCGCTCGGCATCCCTTCCGGGAATCGTTGTCGCTATTCAG
Organism: uncultured Acidobacteriia bacterium; assembly: GCA_903881085.1. Lineage (GTDB taxonomy): Bacteria > Acidobacteriota > Terriglobia > Bryobacterales > Bryobacteraceae > CAIRSA01. The sequence continues at coordinate 58,546 of CAIRSA010000030.1, read as the reverse complement.
AAAATCGCCAACGCAACGCCTGGCAACGCGCCAGTGGTCACCTTTAAAGTTACTGACAAAGCCGGCACTCCTTTGGACATCAGCAAGCTGGCCTCGATCCGCGTGATTATGGTTGGCCCCAACGTCGACCTGGGCGTGATGCCCGAAGGCATGGCCCGTGTCTCTGAAGACCCCAGCAAAACCGCTGGCGCCAATGGTGTCTACTCCTACACCATGACTGCAAAGATCCCGGCTACATCCAAAGGATCATTTACTGTTGCCATCGAAGCCCGCAACACCGTGAAGTTGCTCGCCGGCACATTGAAAGCCCGCGACGCAGTTGACGCCGCTATCCCTGTCCAGATGGCCTTCGCCGTTGATAACAGCAAGGTCGCCGCACGGCGTCAGGTTGTCTCCAACGACAAATGCAACGCCTGCCACCAAAGCCTGGGCTTCATTCATGGCGGAGGCCGTCCGCTAGCGCAGGAATGCACCCTTTGCCACAACCCCACACTTGTAGATGGGACTTCCAAGACAACCGTGAACTTCGCAACGCAGATCCACAGCATCCATCGCGGCAAGGATCTCGCAAACCCGTATGTCATCGCGGGTGTCAATTATCAGGATGTCGGCTTCCCCGGCGATCTGAAGGATTGCACCACCTGCCACCTTCCTGGAACGTATCAGGCCGATAAGGTCGGCGCCGTTGCCCCCGTTCAAACGCCGGGCGGCTTCACGCCAACCACAATGCCCATCGCCGCAGCCTGCCTGGGCTGCCACGATTCCAAGACCGCTGCATCGCATGCCCTCGCTAATACCACAGCCATCGGTGAAGCATGTGCCGCATGCCATGGAAGCTCATCCGAATTCTCGGCTGACAAGGTGCACTCTCGCAAGTAATCAAGGGTGGGGCAGGCGGTTTCGCCTGCCCTTCTACGACAGCAGCAGCTCCAGCTCTTCCCGCCCTAAACCAGCGATAAGGCTGTTATCCGCATTAATGATCGCATCCGCAAGTGCTCGCTTTGTTTTCTGCAAAGCGAGCACTTTCTCTTCCACCGTATCCCTCGCAATCAACCTGTAAGCAAACACCTTCTGCAACTGCCCGATGCGGTGCGCGCGATCGATCGCCTGCGCTTCCACCGCCGGATTCCACCACGGATCCAGCAAAAACACATACTCCGCCGCCGTCAGGTTCAAACCCAACCCGCCCGCCTTCAAACTGATCAGGAACAGCTTGCAATCCGGATCCGTCTGGAACTGCTCCACAACTTTCTGCCGGTTCACCGTCTGGCCGTCGAGATACGCGTAAGGAATCTTGTTCTTATCCAGCCGCTGTCTCACAATCGCCAGCATACTGGTGAACTGCGAAAACACCAGCGACTTCCGCCCACTCTCCATCACTTCATCCAACTGCATCAGCAGCAGATCCAGCTTGGCGCTCGGCTCGCCCGTGCGTTTGGAATCGATCAGCCCCGGATGGCATGCCGCCTGGCGCAACCGCAGCAGCGCTTCCAAAATATGCATCTTCGCTTTGCCCAGACCGGTGGCCCGAATGCGATCCAGAATCGACCCGCGATAATGCCCGCGCAACTCGTCGTACAGTTTCCGCTCCACCGGCTCCAGGTCGCAGAACAATGTCTGCTCCGATTTCTCCGGCAGCTCCTTCGCAACCTGGTCTTTTGTGCGGCGCAGGATGAACGGCCGCAGCGATTTTGCCAGCAGCGAGCGCGTCTCTTCGCTGGGATTGCGCGCCACCCCGCCCGTCACGCGGAACGCCGAAGCCGCGCCCAGCATCCCCGGATTCAAGAACTCAAACAGGCTCCACAACTCGCCCAGATGGTTTTCCACCGGCGTGCCGCTCAATGCCAGCTTGTGATTCCCGCTCAGCAGCCGCACGGCCTTTGCTGATTCGCTGCTGGCGTTCTTGATCGCCTGCGACTCATCCAGCACGATGTAGTCGAAAGTAATATTGCGAAACTCCGCCGCATCGCGCCGCAGCGTCCCGTAGGTGGTCAGCACCAGATCCACTTCCGTCAGCGCATCTACATTGCGTCCCATGCCGGTGTGGTCCAGCAGTCGCAGGTTCGGCGTAAACCGCTCTGCTTCCTGCCGCCAGTTGAAGATCAGCGACCGCGGCACAATCACCAGCGATGGTCCCGCGCCCTCCGTCCTTCGCGATTCGATCAGCGCCAGCACCTGTGCCGTCTTGCCCACGCCCATGTCATCGGCCAGGCATCCACCGAAGCCAAAGCGGCGCAGAAAGTGCATCCACGAAAGCCCTTCCAACTGATAGCCGCGCAACTGGCCCTGGAACCCTTCCGGCTGCGTCGCCGGCGTCAGGCCATCGAACCACCGCAAGGCCTCGCGGGCCTCGGCGAACGTGTCGTCCCATTCGGCTTCCGGTTGTGCCGCCAGCAGCGCGTCAAGCAACCCGGCCTGGTTCTTACGGAACCGGATCACGCCCTCGTGAATCTCGCCCATGCGCGGCAGCGCGCCCAGCCGCGCCAGCCACTCTTCAGGCAGAATGCCATAAGAGCCATCGTCCAGCTTCACCAGCGTTTCGCCGTGTTTGACCGCGCGCAACAGATCGGGCAACTTGGCGCGCGCCCCGCCATAATCGGCCTCGGCATGCAAATCGAACCAGTCCAGCCCGGTAGAAACGCGAATCGAAAAGGCCCCGGCATGCCGCACCAGTTTGCCTTCCGCCTCCACATCCCAACCCGCCGGAAGCAACGCTTCGACCACCGCCGGCAGCTTCCGCGACCGCAGCGACCACGCCGCGCGGTCATTCGCCTCATCAGCCTCGGCCGACTTCACGCCAAGCTCGGTCAATTCCAGCCGCGCCTTCGCCTCCGCCTCCGCATCGCGCAGCAAAAGCGTGTGCGAGCCCTTTTGGTAGACGCCCCGCGCGGGCGATCCGGAATCCACAGCCGCGTCTCCGTAACGGAAGCTTAGAAAGCAACGCAGCGTGCCCGAATCCGGGTGCGCCGAACGGTGCGGCTCCACCCGCAGATACGGCTTCGGCGTCGCAGGAACTTCTTTGTACTGCAACTCCGCCGGCAACTCCACCGCCGGCAGGTGCGGGCTTGAGATCAACTGCTCCAGCAGTTCCTCGCGCTCCGCCACCGGCGCCTCAATGCCGCCGTTCTTTCGGAAATGGCGGATCCACCGTAAATCCTCAGGCCTGTTCAGCGCCCCTACCTGATCGTCGAAGAAAACCAGTCCGCAATCCAGAAACAGCCGCGGAATGGCCAGTTCCATCCGCGCTTCCCCGTTCCGCAGTTCGCCATTCAGCATGTAGGAATCGTCGCGCCGTTCCAGCCGCAGGCGAAACTCCCACGGCCGCTCGCCATTCCAGTTCAGCGGATAGAGAATCTCCGGATGCAGCGACGCCCGCGCCATGCACCGCCCGGTGCCGCACATCTTCGGCAGCAAAATCACCGCCAGCGCATCGGAAACTTTCACGTATAGCGACAAGTCGCCTTTGGCGCCTTCCGATTCAACACCCGTCAGCAGCGCCAGAATCTCGCGGTCCGCCGACAGCGGCAGCGCCTGCACCAGCGCCCGGCTGATCTCCTGCGGGCGCGCCTTGCTCCACTCTCCATTCGACTTGCGCTCGCGGCTCAGAATTTCGATCGACACCAACTTGCTGGTAACGCTCTCCGGCAGGTTGACCACATAAACCAGTTCGCGCGATTCCGGCCACGACGACTCCGCGCTCTTGCCCGCCGCTTCCCGCTTTGCATCGGCCAGCCGGTCGCTCCAGTGCTTCTTGCCACCATTGTTAGCGGACAGTCTGCCGCGTCCGTTTTCCGCGCTGCCCCGTTCCCGGTGCAAGGCCAGTGTCAGGCTCTCACTGGCGGTCAGATGTCCCTGCTTGTCCGACGCCAGTATCGCCGCCCAGATGTGCTCGCACACGTGGAACGAATGGAAGTAGGCGCAATCGCAAAGGACGTGGACTTCGCTTTCGGCGACGTTCAATTCCACCCGGTACTGTGCGTCTTCATCCGTTACCTCGGCCTCCACCAGATCCATGGAAGCGCGCAGGAATTCCACGTTTTTGCCAAAGCACAGTTCTTCGCCCCGGTTCTTTACAACGCGGCTGAAGTTCTGGCGTAACTGTTCGGCTAGTTTATGAGCACTCATCGGCGGGGTACAATATCACCAGGGGAACTCTTTGGATTTGGCAGTGGAGCGTATTGGTTCGCAATCTGTCATTATCCCTGAATCCAGGGCGGAAAGCCATAAAGGAGTCGATGTGCAATGAAAATGAACGCTTCTTTTCTACTCGCCCTTTGGCTTGCTGTGCCGGTTCTGGTCGCCGACGACCAGAAAAAGGACCCCGAAGCCATCGGCGAACGCCATGTAGACAAAGGCGTTAACTTCTACTCTCTGGAAAAAGAGCTGGCACTTGGCAAGGCAGTCGCCGCCGATCTCGAAAAGAATATCCGGCTGATCGACAACTCCGCCCTCACCGAATATATTAACCGCATCGGCCAGAATCTGGTGCGCAACTCCGACGCGAAAATCCCCGTCGTCTTCAAAGTCATCGACGATCCGATCGTCAACGCCGTCACCCTCCCCGGCGGCCACATCTACGTACACACCGGTCTCATCATGCTCGCCGACTCCGAAGCGGAACTGGCCGGCGCCCTCGCGCACGAAATCGCCCACACCGCCGCCCGCCATGGCACGCGCCAAGCCACGCGCCAGCAACTGGCCGACATGGCAACCATCCCGCTCATCTTCATGGGTGGCTGGATCGGCTACGGCGTCCGCCAGGCTGCCAACATCGGCGGCCCCATGGGCATGTTAGTCTTCGACCGCAGCTTCGAAGAGGAGGCCGATCTGCTAGGCGTTCAATATCTGTACAAGGCAGGCTACGACCCCGCCGCGATGGTCACGATGTTCGAGCGCATGAACGTGCAGGAGCGCAAGAAGCCCGGCGCTTTGTCCAGGCTCTTCGCATCGCACCCCGCCACCGGCGACCGCGTGGCCAAGGCGCAGAAGAACATCGAAGAACTCCTCTCCGCCAAGCCGGAATATGTTGTCACAACCTCAGAATTCGAAGACATGAAAACAATTCTCGCGCGCGCCCAAATGCCTACACCCAAAAACGGCTACTACCAGGAAACCGCTAAGCCCACCCTCCGCCGTCGCATGACCCTGACACTGCAATAAGGGCCTTCCTGGCAGCGACCGTGGGCAGGAACGGCGATTCGCCGGTCCAGTTCGCTCGGCTGAAAAGCATGAGCGCAGAAGATATCAAAACAGGTTCTGGACTGAAGCAGAACATCATGCCGTCCAGCGTCAGGCAAAGCGCCAGGCTGAAGGGGACGATTCCAACAGGCAGCAAGTAGTGCTTCATCCCGATACGGTTCTGGCGTTGAAAGGCCAAGTGGAGATGTTCTGCCGCGGCACTCTCCACTCCCAATCAACAAACCTTCACTGGCACGGCGAACCATCGGCGGTGACCGCAATGAGAGTCGTATTCGCCAACACGCCCCCGGCCGTGACCACCACGGGGACTTGGCAACCGAATGTAACTCCCGACGGCACCGTAAAATAAATGTTGTCCACCGCCGCCGTTTCCGGCTGGCGGCCGGCGTAAAGACGCGTTGCCGCAACGCCGCCCACCGTAATCGCGACCGGCACGGTTGCCATGTCGCCGCCACCCGATGCCCCGTCGTCTTTGCCCGCAATCGGGCCCATTCCCGTACCCCACAGAATCACAATCTGGCCCGGCTTGGCCGGCGTGCCCGGCTGATTCAGCGGATAATCGGTGGCACTGGCAACATTCTGGGCAATGGCGAGGTCCTTGCCGTTCACTCTCTGGAAGAACACCCCGACGCTGGTTTTCGCCACCATGACTGGCGCTTCAATGCTGGTCTTGCCACCATAGACAATCGTCAACCTGGCATTGCCTACCGGTACATTGGAAGGGATGATGGCATTGATCTGCCCCTTCGATACAAACACCAGCGGAGCGTCATACGCCGTGCTGCCAGAGGTGAGCCGCACGATCACGCCGCCCAAAGTCTTGGGCAGGGGATAGGCCTCCGCTTTGACGCCGGCTTCCGGTCCGACGTCCGAACCATAAATGCTGAAGTACGAGCCCTGCGCCAGGCTGCCATTCGGAGGACCACCCGTTGCATAACTGGCAGTATTCACCACGCCGCCGGCGGCGATGTACGGAGTCCCCACAACTGCGCCGCCCGCCTGGTTCACCGCCACCATTTGTCCCGCGATCGCTACGGACGCACTCCGCGCCACGCCCGTATCGTTCACTGGGACTGCATACGAGACCGCCCCATTGCCCGTCCCGCTTCCGCCGGACTTGATGCTGAGCCAACCGGCATTGGACGCCGCCGTCCAGGCGCAGGTCTGCGCGGTGATGATCTGAATCATCCCCGTTCCCGCGGCCGTGGAGACATTCTGCGTGGTAGCGGATTGAATAAGGTAACTGCACCCGGCTGTGCCGCCTGCCGCCACACCGTTCTGATGGACCGTGTAGGTCTGGCCGCCAATCAGGATGTTGCCGCTTCGCGCCGCCCCGGCGTTGGGTGCGGCGGTGAACGTGACCGTGCCGTTTCCCGTGCCATTGCTGCCCGAGGTGATGGTGATCCAGGGGGCCATTGCAATCACATCCCAGGTGGAATTGGCGGTGACGGCGACGCTGCCCGCCGCGCCGCTGACGGCGGCGGTCTGTCCTGCCAACGTCAGGCTGCATGTGCCCCCGCAGACGCCTGGCGTTCCTGGCTTCCACTGATAGACGTAGCTCCAGTAATACTCATTCGTATTCGCGGAGCCCCACAGATGCGTCAGCCAGGAAGTCAGCCCGCTGGCATTGCCCACGCCGCTCCCGGGAACCCTCGCCGGGTTCGCCAGTTGGGTGTTATTCGTGCCCACCAGGGTATTCACCGGCATGTCATATTTCAGTTCGATCGATCCGGGATAGGTCGTCTGGAAGACGGCGGCCGTGTACAATTCAGCGATCGGGGCGTAGCCATAGAAGCCTGCGCCGAATCGAAGGTAGAAGAAGCGCCCGCCGACATTCTGCGTCACCTTGGCAGCCAGCGGCCAGTCGATCACCGAGCCGGGAATCAGCACGGACGGCGGTTGGCTCCACCAGAATGTGCCCCCCAGGATTGGCGGGGTGGGCGATGGGTCATTGGCCGCGGTGACCAATGTGAAGCCCCCCTCGTTTCCTATGCTCTTATCCAGATACGCGTCGTGGGTCCGCATGTTGGTGTAAGCCTCGGTCTTGACGTACTGCCAATAGCCGGTGGTCTGCGCGGAGGCAACAGGCGCAAGGGAAAGAATCAGGGCGAGGGTTGCAGTTCCAGCGATCGGGAAGCGCGATGGGAGGATGGTCATTTCGGACTCCTTGGTCTTTAATTGACAGTAGCATGGTTTGGTTTTATCGGTAGGGTGGCAAGATCTGGCCACCCTACCCGCATCGCGTGCACCGCATAGCGCAGCGGGTATCGTCAGAACGGTTTCTCTCATGGCACCGGCCCAACCCCGCGCAAAGTGCCATCAATAGCCCGCTCATACCAAGTGGGTTGAAGTGCGAAGCTGGACGCGTTGCTCTGTAAGTATCTCCATGTGTTACATTGTGTATATACATAGTGCGTTTCGAATGGGATGAAATTAAGAACGTCCGGAACCAGCGAAAACACGAAGGAATATCCTTCGAGATCGCCACATCGGTTTTTATGGACTTCAACTGTGTGGTCTTGCCAGATCGGATCGACGAATCAGGTGAGCAGCGCTGGCATGCAATCGGGTCTGTTTCGCTGAATTCGACGGATCCGGCAGTGATTGTCGTCGTGCACGTCTACAGGGAGGATTATTATGGCGAAGAAATCATCCGCATCATCTCAGCCCGCTCGGCTGAAAAGCATGAGCGTCGAAGATATCCAGAACAGACGCTGGACTGAAGCAGAACGACAAGTCGTTCAACGTGTGGCAAAGCGCCAGGCTGTAGGCGACGACTCCCATATCGACTTTACGGACATTCCTCGTCTCACGAAGACGCAACTGGCCAACATGGTCAGCTTGCAAGAATCAAAAAGAAAAGTAGCCGTCAGCGTCCGCCTTGATTCCGACGTATTGGTTTGGTTGAAATCAAAAGGCGATGGCCACCTAACCAGGATCAACGACATCCTACACAATTTGATGGAGGCCGAAAAGTCCGCCAAGTAGCCGGTAGGAACGACGTCCTTCATTGCGACCATCGCCATGTCGCCAACAAGCCGAAACTTGCGCGACGTACTCCAGCTCAAGACTGTTGAATCCAACCAACATCTCCATCCAAGCCGCTCCACGCGCCCGAGCGTTCCTAAAATACAAATATGTGAATGTCACCTTCCGGAGCAAATTTCAGATTGTTTTCTGCGCCCGGATACTAAGGCACCGCACAAAAATAACTTTGCAGCCATCGACGTGGCGCGGCAGGAGTGCCCGCCCCACATGGGCTCGCGCAGTCAATGTGAAGTTATTCTGGTGCGGAGCCTAAGACAAGACGGGTGGGTCAACGCAACACGGTTCTCTGTTTATTTACACATGAGACAGGATCACTCATGGCTGGCTCATGCGCCGCTGGCGCTACGTTTCGCTACATAAGGAGATCTCCTGAATAAATGTTCATCATCACGAGCATCATAGATTTCCTCAAACTCGCCCACTATTGTTGTTCTCTACACATTTTTATGTTGTCTAACCTCTCATGAGACATCCATCCTGGCTTTTCATCAGAAATTGCCAGAACCTTTTTGCCGGCGCACTCATCTTCATCGCCCCCGCGCTCGCACAGCAATACACAGCTAAGATTCTGAACCCGGCCGGGTCTGTCGCCGCTGTGCTAAACGGCACCGCCGGGGGACAACAGGTGGGAGCTGACAGCAACGGGCACGCCATGCTGCTTATGGGAGATGCGGCAACAGCGGTGGACCTGCATCCCGGTCCGTTATATCTTCGGTCGGTGGCGGCATCAACCGATGGCGCCGAGCAATGCGGCTATACGTTTGACTTCAACGGCAATTTTCAGGCGATCAAGTGGTCTGGTTCTGGCGTGTCGGCAGCACTCCTTCCAGGAGCGGCATGCCTCGGCTCACATAGTGGCCAACAGGTAGGCTTCGCGCAAGTTCCTTATAGTTGCTGTACGGCACAGGCCCCGGCCTCTATACAAACTTACGCGTACTTGTGGAGCGGAGGGGTGACCACTAATCTGACGGCCGTCTATTCGTGGGCAAGAGCGCTCGCGGTACGCAATGGCCAGCAAGTGGGCTACGGTTGGAATCCGGCTTTGAACCTCGGCTATCCTTATGACACAGATTCGTACGACAACGGCCGCGCGTTGCTATGGAACGGCACGGCAGCGAGCGTTGGCCTGCTTCACCCGATGGGCTACGCGTCTTCTCAGGCCCTTGCCACAAACGGGTCCGAACAGGCGGGATGGGCAACCGACGGTGTCACCTTGAGCCGTCATGCCATTCTGTGGTCGGGAACCGCCCTGATTACGAAGCCATCGCTATTTCCTATAATCCCGGCAAACGGCGGTCCGTCAATGTTCTGGGGGGCTAACCCCAGCGTCTGGCTGACCTCTGGCACACCCGGCATCGCCGTGGATCTCCATCCAGCAGGATTTTTCGATTCGAGAGTGAATGCGATGAACGCCTCACAGCAGGCAGGCGACGGATGGGTGGGCGCCCCGGGCACCGCAGGTTCCATAAGGCACGCACTGGTATGGTCTGGAATTGCCGGAAGCGCGGTCGATCTCAACCCCTTCCTGCCCGTTGGATACCTACATGCGATCGCCACCGGGATTGATGCGGCGGGAAACATCGTTGGCTATGCATACAACACGCCGCCTGTTTCGACAGCGGTCAGCTATCGCATAACTGCAATGCCTGCCGACGCAGTTGCAGTTCTATTCACACCTTCCCCGGTTGCCGCAGTTACCGTGGCTTCAGTGCTGCTTTCACCGGCAAACCCTGCGCCCGGCTCCATCGTGCAAGGCACAGTCAACCTGAGTGGGCCAGCACCTGCAAATGGCGTTACACTCACGTTTCAGACAAGCGATCCGGCCTTGCTCGCCGCGCCTTTTGCTGTTTCGGTGGCGGCCGGGCAGAGCGCCGCTGCTTTCGCCATCACGGCCGGTGGAGCAAATCTCACGGTCCCGACGATTGCGAAAATAATGGCAACCGATGGAGCGGTAAGCCGGTCTGGCGGAGTAGTGATCACACCGGCAGTCAATGTAGCAACGGTCAGTGCTGCACCCATTGAGGGGGGTTTGTTTACAACCGGAACGGTGACCCTGAAGATTCCAGCCCAATTCGGCGGCGCATCATTGACCGTGACTTTCGGTAATCCGTCGCTGGCTGGATTGGTGGATTCCGTTATGGTGCCGGCAGGCGCGACCACGGCGAGTTTCCGGATTAGCACCATGCCGGTGACGGTTCCGACCTCAGTACCCATTACGGCTTCGCTGAACGGACAGACTGTTTCCGGCGCCTTCACCTTGAATCCGCCTCCTCCAATTTCCATCACCGCGTTGAGTCTCCCCACCACTATCGTCGGCGGGCAGCAGGCAACCGGTACGGTGACTGTGAACAACTATCCGCGCAATGCGGCTGGAGCAGTAATCACCCTCACCAGCGGCGACACAAAGACCCTGCAGGTGCCGGCCACGGTAACTATTCCTCAAGGAGCCTTTAGCGCCAACTTCACGGTTACAACAGTCGTTGTAACTGGTTCAAAGGGCGTATCGGTGAAGGCTACCTACGGAACCTCTAACTTGTCCGCAACCGTGACCGTAGCGCCAATCCCGGCTATCGCGATTGTTCAGGCGGATTATCTGACGGATACTCAAACACTAAAAGTGGCAGCAACAACGACCGCCACAAATCCAAGTCTCTCCTTCGGTGTCGACCCGCTTGGCCCGGCTTTAGGGACCCTGGTATTTGAACTTGGCCAGTATCGGGCCACTTCGACAGCCCTGCCAACCGCACCGGCCACCATTTCGGTCTGGAGTGCGGATGGCGGCTTGGCAACACTAGCAGTCACGCAAAAACTCTCTACTGGAGGCGGAGGCGGCGGTACAGCCTCAACTTTTAAGTTGACTGTGAGCAAGAACGGCAAAGGAGCCGTTGTGAGCAATCCAGCGGGAATTGCGTGTGGAGCCCCGGGCGGCACATGTTCACTCTCGTTCACTGCGGCAACCGGTGTTACTCTCACGGCATCCCCCGACGCCGGAATTTCCTTCACAGGTTGGGGTGGAGCATGTAGCGGGACGCTGCCATCTTGTACGGTGGGGATGAACACGGATAAAAGCGTGACAGCCACGTTCAAATAGGACGAGGCTATGGCAATCGCCGTCAGGGCGGAGCATGACTTGTCAGAATTTCCACTCTGCCACTGACGGCCAATTATGGAATGTAAACAAGTTCGCGGGCATGAGAACATTCATGCGAATTCGCGAATAATCTGTTCTACTGTCCTCGGTTCGTTGTCTCATTCAATAGGAGGTGCAGTACATGCACAAGAATTCCATTCGAAATTACATTCCCTTGAAACTCGCGGGGTTGTTACTAGTAACCGCTGGATCGATATTTGCTTCTGGCCCGGCGACGGGGGGCGGTGGAGGAACTACCACTTCCGCGTGCAGTTGGATTCAAGGGTTTAGCGCAAAGGCTGGCTATCCTCCTAGAGGCGCCTTACTGGCTGGGAACGCAGCAATCTGGACGACCGTTAACTTCCAGCAATGTGACCCTGCGGTCGTCGCAAAGGCTACATTCACCGTAACCAATCTCGACACCAACGATCTGCCCCAGACTTGGGCATTTTACGTGATTGGGAAAATAGCGACGACCATTGATGACGACGCCGTAGCTCTGAATACAAATTTTAGAGTGAGCGTAGTAATCACTGACGGAACCGGAGCGGTGCTGGATAGCCGAAGTGTTGTTGTTCTAACGCCTCCGGCGAAGCCCGCTACAACAACAGGAGCATAGCCGTAGCCAACGAAAGCCGGAGCAGGTTGAATGATGCTCCGGCTTCAGCACCAATTTAGAATCGGACTTCCTCATGCTCACTTTGCGTCTCGCGCTGTTTATCGCGTTGCCCTTCGTCATGAAGGCGCAGCTAGGATCCAAACCTGAAGAGCCTGCTACGATTGAAGGCTCTGTTGCCAATCAGCTGACTGGCGAACCAGTGAAAAAGGTTCGCATATCGCTTCAATCTCTGGATCATCCCAAACAAGCTCCACTTTCCGTGGCGTCCCTGGCTGACGGTACTTTTGCATTCTCAAGTGTTTCCGCTGGGCGGTACCTCCTTTCCGCCAAACTTGTAGGTTATGATCCACAGACGTATCAATCCACAAAACACGGCTCCACCGTGACCGTGCAGCCAGGACAGACCCTACGCGATTTCGTCTTGAAGTTGACACCACTGGCCGTAATCAATGGGCTCGTTACGGACGATGATGGAGACCCCTTGTTGGGAGTGCAGGTCGAGGTTCTTCGTTCCGTCTTCCTCGGAGGCCGGCGCCAATTGTTGCCAATTGGCCAGGCTCGCACAAATGACCTTGGTGAATACCGTATAGCCGAGATTGCGCCGGCACTCTACTACTTGAGGGCAAAACAAGAACATGCCTCGGCAAATACCGGCGATTGGTCTGGCATTGTTTACTATCCGAACGCAGACAGAATAACTTCAGCCATGCCCCTTGCGATAGCAGCTGGGGCGAAGCTCCAAAGTCTCAATTTGCGACTAAGACAATTGCCTTCCGTAAGCATCTCCGGGCGTGTACGGGCCGGCAACCAGGCCGCCAGCGGCGGTACCGTCATGCTGATGATGAAAGACCCGGAGGTGTGGGGATTGGACGGAGTTCAGCGGCCAATAAAGGAGGGCGGGAGTTTTGTTTTGGAAGGTGTCTTGCCTGGTTCTTACACGTTATCGGTCGAGCAGTTCGCCGAGGCCGGGGCTCCACGCTTGCATGCGCGCATGTCGTTGGACGTTGGCCGGCACAATATTGACGGACTGGAACTTTCGCTTGCCCCCAGTGCGGAAGTATTCGGTCGGATTGTTTTCGAAGGCGCAGACGAGCACGTGACCAATGCCGAATTTAGCAATCAAATTAAGGTGATGCTCGAGCCGAGGACTCCGGTTGCCACGCTCGGTGTTACCGGTGGGCGCCTGGATCAAACTGGCAAATTCAAGCTGGTAGGCGTTGGTCCTGAAATCTACGACGTAGACGTAACCGGATTACCGCCGAATGCCTATATCAAAACTGTGCGATTCGGGAGCGCCGATGTGACGGCCAGCGGACTTGATCTGCGGCCTGGAGGCGCTGCTCTTGCCGAACTGTCACTTACGGTGAGTCGTGCTGGAGGGCAAATCGAGGGAACGATTGAAACGCCGGAGTTGCCAGCCCCGGCAGGAGTTGTGGTGGTGGCAGTCCCGGAAGGCGCTAGACGGGCCCAGGCCAGGTTTTTCAAACAATCATTCACGGAATCGAACGGCCACTTTATAATGAAAGGTTTGGCTCCCGGCGAGTATCTACTGTTTGCTTTTGTGCAGATTGAGCAAGGAGCATACCGTGATGAGGCGTTTCTGAGACCGCTTGAGGATAAAGGTTTTCGCGTCTCGATCGTAGAGAATTCGAAAAACACTGTCGCGCTGAAAGTGATAGCAGTTGCCTCAGGATTCGCCGCCAAATAGTCTAAGAGGAATCCATCGGCCGCCTCGGCGAATCGGGAATCCTACTAATCAAGGGAATCGAAGAATTTCTTTCCACCGTTGGAGGCAAGATTCTTTCTCCTAAATGGACAGCACTTGGCACCATCCCAGTGGAAAGCATCCCTGCGAACATTCCGGTACTATAGAGGGCGGATTTTGTAAATGCAATTTTAGACCGTAAATTGTCGACTACTTTGGAATGCTCAAGTCCCGCGTTCCGTGATAAGTCCATCGAACTGATGATCATCGCCAATAGTATTCCACCGGAGAGACGGGTATCTTGTGAGCAATTTCATATTGAAGCAGTTGAGATCCCCCAGAAACAATTCCGCGACGGGGTACATATTCAAGTCCGAAACACCAGTGTCGGCGCCAATCTCATTGGTCGAAAAAGTTTCCATAGAGTCTAAGTTCCCGGCACCAAGAATCACGGCCAATCGAGGGGATTTCCCCTACGTGCCATTCAAAAACAAAAAAGGATGGTATTGCTGGAAGGGCAGGAACGGCCGTCCTACTTTCTGGTATTCGTTAATGCCAAAGGCAGCTGCAGCATCCGGCGTTTCGAGCCGGAGGGCGGGGCCTTCTTCGGGCGCGAGTATAAGTCGAGTGACTTCCAGGAAAGCTTTTCGGAGTATTTGGAGTCGGCAGTAGCACTTAGTGCCAGCCGTCAACCAAGCCTGGAGAGGGACTGCAATGCACAGCTGCCAGATTTTGTGCTTTCTGAATGAAGGCCGCAAGTTTTCGGTAAATGATGATCGGTAGTAATGTCCACCCCGTCATGTTAAATACTTGATGTTCTTACTGTTTCGCACTGAACCAGCGTGGCGCTTGCATACTTGGTTCGCCCCCTCACCCACCACATCACAACCCCGAAGCAAACCCATTCCCAAACTTCCCCTCCGCCACCCACTCCACATTCATCGCCACCCCCACCCGGTCCCCCACACCCATCAACTCATAAACCCCGCGAGTATACTCAAAATCCTTCGCCATCCGCCCATAAAAATGCAGCCGCCGCGGAGCCAGCAACGCCGCCGCCTCCGGCACATCCGTATACCGCAGCACATTCAAAAACAATGGCCCCGACACATGCGAAACAGGCGGATCCAACAGCATCACCTGCTCAATCTTCGAGTCCAACAAAGCCGCATACAACCCCAGCGCACCCGACACGCCGCGCCCCATCACCATCACCCGCCCGCCATCCACGCCCGCCTGCGCGCGCAAAAACTCCACCGCCCGCATCACGTCATACAGCCGCATCGAATCCACCGTCCGCCCCACATGCATCGCATTGCGCAGCGTGTCTTTCCAAAACGTCTTCTCCCACGGCACCGGTCCAACCCCGCGTGGATACACCACCATCCGCGCCGCCTTCCCGCGGCTCGCCACCCCGCGCAGCGTGTCATCAATCGACTTCGCATCCTCCCCATCGGACGCAATATAAACCACCGCCGGAGCAGCCGCCGCCCCGCGCGGCACACGCAACGAATACGTGATCGAAATCCCCTCCTCGGTCCGCAGCAGCGAATCGCTCAACCGCAAGGGGCCCCCCGCTCCAACCGCCGGAATCGACCCAAACACACGAGTCCGCAACTGCTCCCGCAACTCCACCGACCGAGCCGACCACGCCGCCTGTGTCTTGTACTTCACCGGCGCACCGCGCGTAGTAAAGGTCTCATGCACGCGAAAATTCTGCGCATCCGCCGGAGGTTTGCCGCCAAACACCGTCAGCGTCTCATCGGGCGCATTCGAATAATCCATATCCAGCTTGCGCTCTTTCACGCCCATCAAATGCTTATCGAAAAACTTGATCGCCTCGCCGCGCAGATAATCCGAATCCTGGTGCCCCGTATCCACCACAATATTGCCGAACGAATCGTTCCCATACAGCGTCTTCATCTGCTTCGCAAACGCCTCATACCCCGGCACCGGAAACAGCGTGTCCTTCTCTCCATGCGCCATCAACAGCGGCCGCGGATAAATCAGCGCCCCCTGATGCAACATATCGTGCATCCACGAATTGATCGCAAACATGCAGTCGCAATGCCCGCGCTGCGTGTTCGCCCGCACGTTCGCCGAATACGTGCTGATGCCCATCACCGGCACCACCACCTTCACTCGAGGATCCACCGCCGCCGTGAACCAGCTCATCGCTGCCCCTCCCGAACGCCCCGTCATCCCAATGCGAGCCGCGTCTACTTCCGGCCGCGTGGAAAGATAATCGATCGCCCGCATCGCGTTCCAGACCTCCACGCCCGCCGGCGTGTACCCGCGCGCATACCAATCGAACATCTCCTGCGAAAACACGCCATGATGCAGCGCGAAGGTCTCCGAAATCTGTATCGAATCCAGAATAAACGCCGCGTACCCGTTCTTCGCCAGTGAGATGCCGTGCCGCTGATACTGAGTCTTATCGCCGTTCGGCGAATTGGCATGCCCGCAAACATAAACCACCGCCGGAACGCGCCCCGCGCGCTGTTTCGGCATGTACAGATCGCCAGTCACATAGATCTTCGGCATGCTCTCAAACGCGATCTTCTCCACCGTGTAGCTGCCCTTATCAAGCACGCCCGCAATGCGCGTATTGAGCGGAGTCCGCGCCGGCCACGGCAGCAAGCCCAGCATGTCGCGCATCTCTTCCAACCGTTTCGCGCGCGACTTCTCCCACTCCCCAGGCGTCGCCATCTCCGCCCCGGCCCGCGCCGTGATCTCATCCGCGCGCCGGATCAGATACTCCGTCACCTCACGCTTGCTCTCCAACATGCGCCGGTACGCCGCGTCATCCTGGGCGAACACAGCAACAGCGCAAAGCCACGCGGCGATCCCAAACCGCTTCGGCCTAAACCACTTCGACATCGATGGCCCCCTTCGCCAGTCGCACATTCAGCGCATCGCCTTTCGCCACCGCATCGGCCGACTTCACCACCGCGCCGCCCGGCATCCGCACAATCGAATATCCGCGATCTAGAATCTTCAGCGGACTCAGCGCCATCAAATGCGCGTCCAGCGGCATCAATCGATTCTTCTCCCGCGACATCCGCAGCTGCATCGATTGCGCCGCCCGGCTCGAAGCCTGCTCCAGCCGCTGCCGCATCCCCGCAAACTTCAACCGCAGATCCATCGCCCGCAGCCGCGTATCCAACCGCTGCCACCGTGCGGCTAATGAACCCGTCTTCCCACGCGCCGTATCCATCAGAATCCGCTCGCGATCATCGATTACTTGCAGCAGCCTGTTGACGCGAATCTGCACCGTGCGCGCCGCCCGCTCCGCACTGACTTCATGCAACCGCCGCGCCGCCCGCGACACGCGCAGATTCACCGCCTGCTGCAGCTTCCACTCGCCGGCCTCCACGCGATCCAGCAACGACTGCTTCGTGCAGATCACCAACTCCGCTGCGGCCGATGGCGTAGGCGCACGCAAGTCGGCCACGAAATCCGCGATCGTGAAATCCGTCTCATGCCCAACCGCCGAGATCACCGGAATCGTCGACGCCGCAATCGCCCGCGCCACAGCCTCTTCGTTGAACGTCCACAGATCCTCCAACGATCCGCCGCCGCGCGCCACAATCAGCACGTCCGCCCATTTCGTTTCGCTGAAGTATCGTATTCCCTCGCACACCGCCTCCACCGATCCCGCGCCCTGCACCAGCGCCGGATACAGCCGGATGTGCAATCCCGGAAACCGCCGCTCCAGCACATGCAGAATGTCGCGAATCACCGCGCCCGTGGGCGACGTCACCACTCCGATCCGCCGTGGCAACGGCGGCAGCGCCCTCTTCCGCCCCGCGTCAAACAACCCCTCCGCCGCCAGCTTCTTTTTCAACTGCTCAAACGCCACCTGCAGCGCGCCCTCGCCCTGTGGCTCAATGTGGTCGACAATCAACTGGTATTCGCCGCGCGGCGCATACACCTCGATCTTGCCCCGCGCCAGAATCTCCACGCCATCGCGCGGCTTGAACTTCAGCATCCGGTACGTGCCGCGCCAGCACACCGCCCGCAACTGCGATTCGGAATCTTTAATCGTGAAGTAGCAATGCCCGCTAGTGGCCAGTTTCAGGCCCGAAATCTCGCCCGAAACCCAAATATTCGTGAACTCGCGCGACAGCAGATCGGCGATGGAGCCATTCAGCTCCCCCACCGTAAACATGCGCCGCTCCGGTTCCCATGTAAGTTTGATCTGATCCATAAGTAACTGCTATTGACCGTAAGCTCCCGATCCGGTACGCTTGGAATTCCTGGAAGCTATCATTGTACCTGTCCCCATGGAGGATAAATGAGTCCCAAAGAAGTAATCGAATATGCCAAGCAGAATAACGCCCAGCAGCTGGACCTGCGGTTCACTGATCTGCCAGGCCTGCAGCAACACATCTCTTACCCCATCAGCCAACTGAGTGAGGAGTCCTTTGAAGAGGGCTTCGGCATCGATGGCTCCAGCATTCGCGGCTGGGCCGCCATCAATGAGAGCGACATGCTGCTCATCCCCGATTCCAACACGGCGCTGATGGATCCCTTCTTCCATGTGAACACCCTGGTCATGACCGGCAACGTCATCGACCCCATCACTCGTCAGCACTACGAGCGCGACCCGCGCTGGATCGCCCAGAAGGCCGAAAAATATTTGCAGAACACAGGCCTCGCCGACACGGCGTTATTCGGCGCCGAGGCTGAGTTCTTCATCTTCGACAACGTCCGCTTCGATCAGAACCACAACTCCGGCTATTACTTCATCGACGCCGAAGAGGGCCGCTGGAACTCCGGCCGCGAAAAAGACAACCTCGGCTACCGTCCGCGCTACAAGGAAGGCTACACCGCGCTCCCGCCCACCGATCACTACCAGGACCTGCGCGCCGAAATGGTCGAAGTGATGATCCGCTGCGGCCTCAACATCGAATGCCACCATCATGAAGTGGCCACCGCCGGCCAGTGCGAAATCGATCAGAAGTACGACACCCTCGTGAAATCGGCCGACAACATGATGCTCTACAAATACTGCATCAAGAACGTCGCCTACCAGTACGGCAAGTCCGTCACGTTCATGCCCAAGCCCATCTTTGGCGATAACGGCAGCGGCATGCACGTGCACCAAAGTCTGTGGAAGAACGACGCCCCCCTCTTCGCCGGCGACATGTACGCAGGCCTTTCGCAAATGGCCATCTGGTACATCGGCGGCCTGTTGAAGCACGCCCGCGCGCTCTCCGCCATCATCGCGCCGACAACCAATAGTTACAAGCGTCTGGTGCCCGGCTACGAAGCGCCGGTCAACCTCGCCTACTCGCGCCGTAACCGCTCCGCCGCCTGCCGCATTCCCATGTACTCGGCCAATCCGAAAGCCAAGCGCGTGGAATTCCGTCCGCCGGATCCGTCATCGAACCCGTATCTCGCTTTCGCCGCCATGATGATGGCAGGCCTCGACGGCGTGCTCAATAAGGTCGATCCCGGCGAGCCGCTCGATAAAGACATCTACGACCTTTCGCCCGAAGAGATGCGCGAAGTGCCGTCCATGCCCGGCTCGCTCGAAGAAGCCCTCGGCTGCCTCGAAGAAGACCACGCGTTCCTCTTGAAAGGCGACGTCTTCACCGAAGAATTGATCGAAACCTACATCTCCTACAAAATGAAAAACGAGGCCGAAGCCGTCCGCCTCCGCCCCCACCCCTGGGAATTCGCCATGTACTACGACATTTAGATAACCCCGCAAACATGGGGACGGACTACTCTGTCCCAAGCGACTTGTCCGCCGAAGCCTTTGCGAACGCGGAAGCGCGCGGACAGAGCTGTCCGTCCCCTTGTTTGCCTCCACCAACCATGTCCACCGTCCAACAACTAAACATCTCCAACGGCGGCGTGCCTAAATACGCCGTCCTCTTCGCCACCGTCAACCCACTAGGCATCGAAGGCGACCGCCACGCCCACCCCGAAATCCACGGCGGCCCCATTCAAGCCCTCCTCCTGATAGACCAAGCCTCCATCGAGGAAATCACCGCCATGGGCTTCCCCATCGCCGCCGGCTCCCTAGGCGAAAACATCACCACCCAAGGCCTCGACCGCCGCCAAGTCCGCATCGGCCAGCAATACCGCATCGGCGAAGTCATCGTTGAAATCACCAAGCCCCGCGGCCCCTGCAAGCAACTCCACTGCTACGGCGATGGCATTCAGCAAGCCATCTACGATCCCCAGGTAAAAGCCCGCGACTACACCTCACCACGCTGGGGCCTCAGCGGCTTCTACGCCTCCGTCATCCAACCCGGCGTCATCCGCCCCGGCGACCCCATCGCCCTCCTATTTGAATCCGCGTAATTCCCCCTCCGGGGACAGGTACACGTGTCCCAAGCGACCAGTCCGCCGTAGCCTTGGCGAAGGCGGAAGCGCGCGGACACTGGTGCCTGTCCCCTCACGACGCCCTTCGCAACCCCTCACTTCCCAATCCGGTAAAGGTGCACCTCATACTCTCCAAACCGGTCCTCAAACCCACCACCTTTCAACGCCAAAGTCCGCCCTTCGCCAATCACCGTAACCTTCGCCTCGCCCAACCCCCGCAACTGAAACCGCGCCGACCCTGACCCCGGCCGCCCACCCATCGCAAACAGATACGTTACGCCATCGTATCGTTTCACCATCGTGTCGATCTGCAACTCCGACCGCACCGTCACCGCATCCGCCAAACTCCGCGAATTCAGCACAGGAGCCAACTCCGCAATCCGCCCATTGATCTCCTTCAGCGCCCCGCGAATCTCCGCATCATGCAATGGAACCGCCTCATCGGACTTCGGCTTAAACGAATGGCAGAAATATCCAATCCCCCTCGCGCCATGAATCAGCGACATCCAAACTTCCGACTTGATCTGCGCCCCCGTCGGCCGCCCTTCGCCACGAATCGAAGAAGCCTCAATCCAGTTCCAAACCGGCTTCTCATAGTTCGCCCACTTCCGCAGCTTATCGATCCCCGCGCCCACCCACCACAGCGGATACCCGCTATTCACCGGGTAAACATCGTACGAAACAATATCCACCGCCCGGATGTACTGCGCATAGTGTTCATCGTGCCGCCCACACTCATTCCCGCGCCCAACATACTTTTCATTCGCCACACCCTGACCCAAATTCAAATACACCGGCCGCGACGGATCCGCCG
Organism: uncultured Acidobacteriia bacterium; assembly: GCA_903881085.1. Lineage (GTDB taxonomy): Bacteria > Acidobacteriota > Terriglobia > Bryobacterales > Bryobacteraceae > CAIRSA01. Next base: position 37,692 of record CAIRSA010000030.1, on the reverse strand, counting down.
CCCGCCACTGCGCCGCCTGCCGCGCAATCTCCGCCGGCAGCACGCACGATCCATACCCGCCGCCCGGCTTCGCCTGCGCGTTGTCCGGCTCGTCCATCAATGTCCAACCACGCAAGCCCGCCGCACCGCGCATCTCTTCCTTGAAGCCCGCCAGCACCGGCATTCCTGCCGCCTCCAGCGCCTTCAACTGCTCTTCCGTGGGCCCCCGCCACAAACCCACATACAAGTTGATCCCGATCGCCTTGTACGCCTCCACATTGCGCGGACTCTGCAGCCACACCGCCACGGGAAAGTACGAATCATCCGCCGGCGGCCCATTCTTCCACCGTTTGTAATAGGCCGGCCCACCCTCCCAAGGCAGATAAGTATCCGCCGCCTGCCCCCACCCAACGCCGCACATCAAAATCGCCAATAACATCGCCATGTGTTCAAGCATACTAATAAGCGCACAAGCCGCTTCGGCGCGGCCTCATCATGGAAGATAAACTTGACAGCCCAGGCGCCGAAGCGAGTCTGTTGTGCGCGAGATTATCAATGGTAGGGCGGGCTTCAGCCTGCGCGGGACTTCAGTCCCGCTCCGTTTTGAGCGAACATAGAGTAGAGAGGTCTCCATGCTTCGGACCGCATTTATATACTTACAGATTCTATCCCTGCTCTACGCCCAAGCCCCACCCACAACCGCCCCGCCCGTGCTCCGCGTCACCACCCGCCTCATGCAAATGAACGTCGTGGTGCATCACAAAAACGAGCCGGTCACCGACCTCAAAAAAGAAGACTTCGAAATCCTCGATCAAGGCGTCAAGCAGCAGGTCGCCACCTTCTCCATGGACACCGCCGAACTCGCCCCCGCCGTCGCTCAGTCCCGCGCCAAATTGGTGATGCCCATGAACACCTTCACCAATCGCATCGAACTCAAGCCCACCACGCCCAACGCCGTCACCGTGCTGCTGCTCGACGGCCTCAATACCAAATGGGAAGATCAGGTCCGCGTCAAACATCAGATGATCGCCTTCCTGAAGCAGATGCGCCCCGAAGATCGCGTCGCCATCTACGAACTGGGCAATCAACTGCGCATCCTCCACGATTTCTCCGGCGACACCGAATCGCTCATTCGCGTCGCCAACAAACAGCGCAGCCGCATCAATACCGAGGTCGCCGCCTCCGAACCGGAAGACCCCAATACCGGCGACGAACAACTCGACCAGTGGATGGCCGCCGCCGATCAGAAGATCGCCGACTTCCAGGTCATCAACCGCGTCCAAAGCACGCTCTCCGGCCTCGAAGCCATCGCCAACCACCTCGCCCGCCTGCCCGGACGCAAGAATCTGGTGTGGATCTCCAGCGGCTTCCCGTTCTCAATCGGCCTCGACATCATGTCGCAACCCGACGCAAACACTGTCGACACCCGCGAACGCCGCGACTTCTCACCCGAACTCGAAAAGGCCGCCCGCGCCGTCAACGCCGCCAATCTCGCCATCTATCCAGTCGATGCCCGCGGTCTCGTCGCCATGCCTGACTTCTCGGCGACGAAACGTGGCGCGCCCCCGCAGAACCCCGCCAACAGCAAGGCCATGGAAGCGCTCTATCAAACGCAATCGACCATGCAAATCATCGCCGCCCGCACCGGCGGCAAGGCCTACACGAATTCGAATGACTTGAAGGGCGCCATCCGCGCGGCCATGGATGACGCCAAAGTCACCTACACCATCGGCTACTACCCCACGCATAACAACTGGGATGGCAAATGGCACGAACTCAAAGTGAAGGTCAATCGCCCCGGCGTCAACGTGCGCGCCCGCGCCGGCTACTTCGCGTTCGCTGACAAGCCCGTCACCGTCCAGGACCGCCGCGTCGAAATTCAGAAAGTGATGGCAGGCTCTGCGGACGCCACCAGCCTCGGCCTCACCATCCGCGCCGCCATCGACAAACCCAAGCCAGGAACCCTCCGCGTCATCATGCTGCTCGACGCCCGCAACATGCAACTGGAACAGAAGGACGACAAGTGGACCGGCCTGCTCGACGTGATGATCCTGCTGCAAAGCGCGCCCGATAAACCCGCCATCCTCGCCGCCGACACGCTCCCCCTCACGATGACCAAAGAGGCCTACCTCGATGCCCTCAAGCGGAATCTGCCCATCATCAAGGACTTCAAACTGGAGGACGCCGCCTACGCCGTCCGAGTAGCCGTCCGCGACGCCAACAACGGCAACGCTGGCGCAATCACCATCAAGACCAAGGACCTCAAACCAGAACCTAAATAAAACGACGCCGCGCAAACCTGGGGACAGCCCCCGCGGTCCCTTGCGGACAGTGCGGGCTGTCCCCAGGTTTGCCCCCAAGCCTTCGTCCTCGAAGCGCTCTTCCAACTAAACCCCACCACCCGGCCCATGTTCGGCTGCACCGCCGTCTACATCGGCGAAAAAATCATGCTCGCCCTGCGCGACAAACCGACAGCCCAAAGCGACAACGGAGTCTGGCTAGCCACCACCACCGAACACCGCGTCAGCCTGCGCCGCGAATTCCCCAACATCAGACATTCTGACCTCGACGGGGAATTGGGCCGGAAAATGGAAATTCAATTGATCCCGAAGAACCGGTAGAGTAGAGACGTAGGTGACAAGAGCGTCCTACCTCCCTCTCCCCGAACCGGACTTGCAGATTTCCCGCATCTTATGTGGCGCGCCACATAAGTCGTAAAATGTTGAGCTCAACATTTTACGACGGCCAGGGGTTTTGGATGGCGCAAAAGCGGTTATCCGAAGGCCGGTTCCGGTGGTGGCTGCAAGGGGACGTATCACGAACGCTCGAAGCACATCAGGCGCTGTTGCTGCTGGCTGCGGGCAACCCGGAAACAGCGGCAGCGCCGGTGTGGCGAAAAGTAAGTTAAAACAAAATGCTTACGTTCTGGTTTTAGCTGAGGCATGCTGCTGTCATGCCTGAACAGTGGCGCTATCGCGGACAAAGCATCGACAGCGGACAAGTGGCGTTCCTGAAAGAGTTCATCGCCGCGCACCCGGAAAGCAGCCGCTGGAAGTTATCGCGGCAGTTATGCGAAACGCTCGGCTGGAAGCAGCCCAACGGCGCGTTGCGCGACGTTGTGTGCCGCGGCTTACTGTTGATGTTGGAGCGGGCCGGCCAGATCGAGTTGCCGCCGGTGCGCCGCATCATTCGCGGGCAGCGCCGCACCGCGCGCCCCCGGCCGGCAGCGGTGTTGATCGACACCACGCCGATCCAGGTATGTTTCACCGAACTGGGGCCAGTGCAACTGGAGCAGGTGCGGCGCACTGCCGATGAGGACCTGTTCAACAGCCTGATGGAGCACCATCATTATCTGGGCTACGAACAACCCGTGGGCGAACACTTGAAGTATGTGGCGTGGGCGCAAGGCCGGCCAGTGGCGTGTTTGGCGTGGTCGAGCGCACTGCGGCATTTTGGCGCGCGCGACCGGTTTATCGGCTGGAACAAAGAAGCGCGCAAGCAAAACATCCATCTGATCGCATACAACACACGGTTTCTGATTCTGCCGTGGGTTCAGATACCGCATCTGGCTTCGCATATTCTGGGACGGATGGCGCGGACGCTTTCGGCCGATTGGCAGCTCATATACGCGCATCCGATTCATCTAGTGGAGACCTTCGTCGATCCGACGCGATTCCAAGGCACCTGTTACCGCGCGGCGAACTGGACCTTTGTGGGCAACACCACCGGGCGCGGCAAGGACGATCAGACACATCGCCAAAACCGAACGATCAAGCAGGTGCTGGCCTTGCCATTGACGCCCCAGTTCCGCCGGCTGCTCGGCAATCTCCCGGATGAATAACTGCCATGCCGCAACGAATCGAAGCGCTCGATGTCAGCATTGAGGAGTTGGAGCAACTGGTGGACTGCGCCGGTCAGGGGCCGTTGCCGCCGGAAGGGCAGAGGAAGCTCAAAGCGGCGGTAGCCACGCTGGGCATCATGGCCGGGATGTTGGCCGACAAGGACACAACGATCCGGAAACTGCGCGAACTGCTGACGCCTACACGAACTACCGAAAAGACCAACAAGGTATTGGACTCCACCGGGGCAGAGGAGCCGGAACCGAAGCCGGCAAGACGCAAGAAGGGACACGGCCGCAACGGTCCGGGCGCGTATAAGGGCGCGCGGAAAGTGCGCGTGGCCCATCCGGCAATGAAACGGGCCGATCACTGTCCGGGGTGCCAAAAGGGAAAGTTGTACCCGCTCAACGAGCCGAAGAGGCTGATCCGGCTCATTGGCAAGGCGCCGGTTAAGGCGACGGTTTACGAACTGGAAGCACTGCGCTGCAACTTGTGCGGAGAGGTGTACACCGCGCAGCCGCCGTCAGGCGTGGGCACGGAAAAGTACGATGCCAGCGCCGTGGGCATGATCGCGTTATTGAAGTACGGTAGCGGCATTCCGTTTTACCGGCTGCAAAAGCTGGAGAGCGATCTAATGCGCTTTCAACTCTTGCGCCAGGGGATTCCGCTGGCTCCGGCAACGCAGTGGCAACAGGTCTCGGAAGCGGCAGAGATTCTGAAACCGGTAGAGGAAGAGTTGCTCCGTCAAGCGGCGCAAGGCAGTCTGGTGCACAACGACGACACGAGTATGCGGATTCTGAGTTATGAGCGGGAAGCCGGCGATGCGCGCACCGGGATGTTTACTTCCGGGGTTGTCAGTATAGTCGCCGGGCGCCGCGTCGCGGCTTTCTTCACCGGCAGCAAACATGCGGGAGAAAAGCTCGCCGATGTATTGCGGCGGCGCGCCAAGGAACTGGCGCCGCCCATTCAGATGTGCGACGCGCTGTCGCGCAACGCTCCGGCGGCGTTTGCGGTGATGCTCTCTAATTGCATGGCGCATGCCCGGCGCCACTTCGTGGACGTGGTGAACAGTTTTCCAGCCGAGTGCCGGTATGTGCTCGAAACGCTGCGCGGGGTGTTCCACTTCGATGCCCTAGCCAAGGAGCAAGAGTTGTCGCCGCAGGCGCGGTTGAGGTTCCATCAGCAAAACAGCCGTCCCCTCTTGGATGGTTTGCAACAGTGGTGTAATCAGCAGTTCGAAGAACGTAAAGTGGAGCCAAACTCGGGCCTGGGTAAAGCGATTCAATATCTGTTGAACCATTGGCAGGAGTTGACGCTGTTTCTTCTAGAGCCCGGCGCGCCGTTGGACAACAATGTTTGCGAACGGGCGCTGAAGAAGGCGATCCTGCACCGGAAAAACGCCTTGTTTTACCGAACCATCAACGGAGCCAGCGTTGGCGACCTGTTCATGAGCCTGATCCATACTGCCGAACTGGGCGGCGTGAATCCGTTCGACTATCTTACGGAGTTACTGCGACATCCCCGCGAACTGACGCAAGCGCCTGCAAAATGGATGCCTTGGAATTACCGGGAAACCCTTGACCAGAAGGCCGATCTCGCCGCCTGAACGAGAAATTTACGGGGTTACGCATGCTTGCCGCAAGCTCACCGAGTAATGCAGTCGATGTTGAAACTGTAAACATTACTGCCGTCACGCAGGAGGTCCGGGGTTCGAGTCCCTGCGCGCACACCATATTTCGATGGCATACAACTTGATGAAGGACTTGGTGAGAGCAGGCGGTCACGCTACACGGTCAAGCGGAAGGACAGCTCCGGAATTCCTTAACCGCATGTTTCAGTGGATGGTCCAATGGCAGTATGGCTGCCGTTCCTCCTGACGACAAAACAATCGCCAAACCTAAGGGTTCAATCAGCTGCGGCCTTTTCGCTAAACCAACCTTACAGCGTTCGATCAGCGGCGACGGATGCGAGAAGAAGGTCAGATCGTTGTCCGTGGTCCCGATCTGCTGATTGTGTCCGAACTGGTCGTAAAGCTCCAACGATACCGGTCTCATGGTGCGCTTGATCCATGTGCCTGCGATGTGGATGTTAAAGCGGTTGCAAATCTCCCCTTCGTATTGCGCGTTGAGTTTGCCCGCTAATCATGGATCCGGCGCCACCAGGGAAGTCGTGTCAGTGGAGCCTGAATCGTCTGTGTGGCCGGGCCCGTAACGGGTTGGCCGTCATCGCCGCGCCAGCGGCCCGGCGGAAAGACGGCGATTCTTTGTGTGGCCCCTTTTTCGAGCACTGGGGCGACCAGAATATCCTCCCCGAGCAGAAACTGATCGGTAACCGCACCATAGCCTTGATTCGGAAACTGGTATTCCAGCGCGCGCACGATCGGCTCGCCGGAGAGGGCGGCCTTGCGCGCGAGAGCGAGAATCTCCGGCCCCATCTTCTCGTGCAGCACTGCGGCCTGGCGGGCGGTCTCACGGTTCTGTGGATTGAGTACGCGCCAAGGTGCGGCGGAGAACTGCATCATCGGCATCAGAGCATGCACTTGAGCGGCGCGCACTACCAGTTCTTCGTCGAGAGTCCTGGCATCGCGGAAGGACAGGTACTCGCCGCCGCCAATCAAATCGGGGCATGTAAATGCGTAGCCCATGACCCCCTGGTTGAGAATGCCAGGGATCAGCATGCGCAGGTCTGCCCAAGCGTGGTTTTTGTCGCGCAGGCGCTGGGCCAGCGGTTGACCGCCCATCTTCCAGGTGGCGCGGTATTCATTGAGGGGATAGTCAAGACCGAGGCGCGCAAAGGCTTCGGAGTGCCCGTTGGAAGATACCTTGGGGTCGAAGGCCTTGGCCGGCCCCAGCATCGCTTTCGCTGAGTAGTAGTTCGCGTCGCCGCCATCGAATTTGAAGCCGTCAACGCCGTAATTTTTCATGAGGGCGTCGAGTTGGCCTTTGAACCACTGCCGTCCGTATGGGTTGGTAAGATCGACGACGGCGCTGAAGCCGTCCCACCACTCCATGATGGCGGGCTGCCTGGTGTTGGCGGCATTCACGAACCAGACGGTTTTCTTGTTCCGCGTGTGGTCGAGCCACAACTCCTTAAAGTACTGCCCGTCGGGGGTGATGTACGGGACGACCCAGAGCATCAAGGGCATGCCGAGTTCATGCAGTTCGTCAATCATCCTCTTGGGGTTGGGAAATCGCGCGCGGTCGAAGTCGAGATTGCCGTAGTGGCTGAACCAGCCTTCATCGATCATGAGCACGCCTTTAGGGAATCCATTGACGCCGATCGCGCGGGCGTATTTGAGAACGTCCTCCTGGTTCTGGTTGTAAGTGAGTTCGATCCACGTGTTGTATTGCGGGTGGAGGAAGAGGTCGGGATGGGGTGTCTTGCCAGTGGATGGAAAGAAGCGCCGGCTAACGTGCTGGAAGGCCTCGCGAAGCGTGGCGCCGGGCGCGCCGGTAACAATCGGTGCAGATTTCGATTGTGCGTGTATCTGCCCTTTCGCGATCTGGAACGCAAAGGGGTCGTCACACCACAGGAAGCGCCCCTTATCGCTGATCAGGAGCGGCTGGCCCTGATTGCCGGCGGTATTGGCTTCGAAATCGAATCGATAGGTTGACTCGGCCGTAAAGGGCATGAGATGAGACTGGCTGATGACGCCGGCCCACCAGCGTTCACCGGGCAGTATGGTCAGGTCTGCTGTGTGCTGCGCGAAAGCAGGCAATCGGAAAACCAGGACTACCAGGGCGAAGGTCTTTATCATAGTCGATGTCATTTTTTGAACCCCGCCTCCGTGTCGGAGCGCCGGATCTGGGCTTCATTGATGGCGCCGGGCTTCCAATCGCGTGCCATCCTCACGTCGGCGGTAACGTCCTCGGTTTGCTTGGGAAGGTCCACCAGGCCGGCCCGGTTGAAGAGAACAGGCTGAACGTATTGGCGGGTGTAGGCGGTGGAGTAGCTCTTCCAGTGATCCAGGCCCGCTTCGAGATGTTTCACGGCCGAGGCTTGTTGTTTGGCGTCACCGGTCTTGTCGAAGAGCGCTAGGTCACAGGCACCGCGAATCTTTGCCGCGTAGTAAAGCCCCAGATGCGACATTGCTTCGATGTCGCCTAGCGTGGCTGTGTATTCCCTGGCGCTGGCGGCAGGCGTGACTGTGGCGCGCCGTAGTTCAGGCAGGGCTTTCAGCGCCTTGTTGGCGTTCGCGTCCAGAGTCGAGGCGATCTCCAGCGGCGTCACGCCTTGCGGCATCTGCTTTGCGAGCAGACCCTTTCGCCACTCCATGATGTTCAGCACGCCGGCACCGGGCATTGTGCCGCCTTCGATAAAATTGCGTACGGTGTAGAAGCCGTCTCTCCTGCGGCAGGCTTCGGGAAACCATTTGATGTCAATATCGCCCCAGAAGAATCGCGTGATGTAGGGAAACGTCTTTGAGGCATCCGCCCACGCGGCGGTGAGCCGCGCCGTGGCGGCACCGGGGAAACGCGCGGTGATGAGGCGCTCAAACGTGGCCGCGGGGAGGTCTGGATCATAGGCGAGGCGCCCCCAGAGGACGAACGATAGCCACATTTTCTGCATGACGGTTTGGCGCGGGCCGCCGGGGTCCTTGGTGATGAAATCACGCCCCCAGTGATAACCGTCGGGACCCATGTAGAAGCCGGCGATCTTGTCCTCGCCCGGAATGGCCTTGATGAAGGCACGGGCGTAGTCGACGTCGGCCCATCGGAAGCTGTGAATGTCGTCGTTGCGGACCGTAAGCCAAGTGCGGAGTTTGGGACTGAGCAAGGGCAGCACTGGTTTGATCATGCTTGGGTTGGGCACGGAATACATGTGGGCGATCGCATACTTGAAGCTGAGGTCAAGCGGACACGGAAGTTCGGCAAACGAGGATTGGATATCCTTAAGGTTCGTCATGTGGAAGCGATGGATGAGCCGGAATTTTCGATCGGGTGTATCTTTCAAGCCATCCCGAATGCCTTCTCCATAGGTTTGCCATAGCCATTGCTCTTTCGACATCTTCGTGAATTGTGCGTCCGGCATGGATTCTCCGGCGGTAATCCCAATGCCGGCGAGCAGCGGATAGGTCTTGATCGTCTCGCGGACGCTTGCCCGGTAATACTCGATGGTGCGCGCGCCGGTCTTGTCATCAGTCAGCCCGTCTTTGCCTTTCGCCGCGGAGAGAATCACATTCCATGTGAACCAATAAACCTCCACGCCGCGGTTCTTCGCCATTTGCATGACCTCGCGCCAGAACTCAATCTTCTCTTCGATGGTCATTTTCTTCACGACGAAGACGCCTTCTTTATTGACGCCTGCCGAGTGCACATCCTGCAGGTGAACGCTGGGGAACTCGGGCACCTTCACGATGCTGGGGAAAGGATTCAGGCTCCACAATGAGATGTGATTGTAGCGATGGCGGGCCAGGTCATCGAGCGCCTCGCGCCAGAAATCCCGGCTCCACATTTCGCCAACGTTGAGCCGCGCGGAATCCGGCCACTCATTGCCGGTGTAGGTGGGCGTGCGCACGTCGAGCGGGATGTTGAACTTGATGCCGCGCTGCTTGATGTGCGGCGTGTGGTCTGAATCCTTCAGCGAATCGAACGTGCGGGTGCGAATCGCCTCCGCGATGTCCAGTCCACCATACATCGCGCCGGCTTCGTCAGCGCCGCGCACGGTGATGACGCGGCGCGCTCCCTCATTCCGCACGCGAATGGTGTAACTTTGCGCGGCGGAATCTCCGGCTTTGCCGGCTGTGAGCGCAATGCGAGTCGCACCGGCGCCGGGGCCGAACGTCATGCCGCGCGCCAAGGCCTCTCGACGGATTTCTTCGACTGCAAATCTCCCCGGCCCGCCAGTCGCCGGGTCGTTCGCCAACTCGAGGTTTGCAGCAAGCGCGGTTAGCGGTGCCAGCAGCAGGGTGGTAAGAATGAGAGAGTTTTTTTGTTGCATGGATGGTTTACCTATTTCACTAATTGAAGCCGCGTATTGGCGAGGTCGAACGTGCCTTTGGCACCGCGAGGCAAGCGGAAGCGCAGGGTGGTCCGGTCCTTGAAGGCTGTCTTTACCTCGAACACGATGCTGTGCTCCTGCCATTGCCCGGTCAGCGGAATCGGGGCCTCCTTGGAAACCAGGTGAAAGTCGTCGGCCAGCTCAAACTCGACGAATTGGCCGGGCGTGCCACGCACACTGAAGACGAAGTGGTAGCGGCCGGGGTCGAGTTTGGCGCTATTGGCGAAGTTGTGGCTCAGGCTGAATCCTTCGCCGAAATCGCCTGTCAAGCGGATTGCGTGGCTCGAGCCGGGGCCGTCGGCGAGAGTTAACTTCTCCAGGCTGTTGTTTGACGGGCTCAGGGTCCAGTAGCGCCAGGGATTGATGAGTTCGGTGTTCGGATCGGGGGTCCAAGGCGTCACGGCTTTCAGCTGAGGCAGGGGCGGCGCCTTCACCGATCGCAGTTTCTCGGGCACTTTATAATGGAGGCTATCATCAAACGCAGGACTGTCGAAGGCCACATTTTTCAATGAAGCTTCCTTCGGCGCCTTGCCAATGCCGATGAAGCCCAGCGGATGCCACCCGCCGCGGAAGTAGTTCCCGATCGCAAACCGCGCGCTCGGCATCATGCCGCCCTGACGATCCAGAATGGCGAAGGCGAGGATGTATTGGCCCGGTTTCATATCCTGCGGCAGCGTGGCATGACCTTCATCGCGATGCGTCAAGGCGGGGCGGCGATAGGCGAACCCGGCGCTGTCCCAATCCTCGCCAGGCAACCATTTGCGGATGTCCACCCCCGCCAGCGGTGCCGACCACACCGGCTTTTTCGTCGCCGGATCCAGCAGCGCGACGGCCACTGGCCAGTCGAGGTAAAACGGGGCGCTGCCAGTGTTGCGCACGGTCAGCTTAACAGTCAGCTCTTTTCCTGGCGGCACAGCGAGCGGATAACTAGCGGAATCGATTACAAAACGGTAGCCGAAGGCTTTCTGCAGCTCGGCGGCACCATCCAAAACCTCGCGCTTGGAGTCGTCATAGTTGTCGATCCAGCCGAGGTAGCTCGCGTGGTAGCGGCGGATTTTGTCGATCATGTAGCGGCGGTAGAGCGGCACCGTCATCGTCTCATCGGGAGTCCGCCCGAAGGTCTGGGTTGGCTTCGCGTTCTCGCGCTGCTTCTGCCAGTTGTACTCAACCTCGCCTTCGATGGGGCCGCTTTTCCAGATATCTTTATATACATTCGTGGCCTGCCAGGGAAACTGATCCTTGGGCCCTGCGGGTGGCTCGCGGCTGATGTTGGCGAAAGTGTCGTAGTAGATGCCAAATCCGGCCTGCATGAACTCCGGATCGTTGTGACGCACGAGCACAGGCTTGTGCTTGAACGCCTTCTGAAACGCCTCCGTGAGTAGACGGCGCTGGGCGGCGGTCGGAGCGGGAGTGTGATGCTCGCCCCAGTATCCAATAAGGCCCATTTGGACGGCAAAGATGCGCGGGTCCTCGTCCCAGGCCTTTCCCAGCTTCGCTACGAGTTGCTGCAGCCTTTCCTGAAAAGCTGGGCTGTCATAGTCGAAGGTGTGCAAGTCGGCGGGCCAGTACTGCTTTCCAGCAGACCCATTCCAGTCGAGATAGACGCGTGGCACGAGTTTGACATTCAGATCCTCGAAGCGCTTGCCCTTGATGTTCGTGACCTGGTTGGTCTGAGCGATGATGCGCTCCACGGAGTCGTCCGCACAGACCTCAATGTCGTTCCACTTGATGTATTGGCGCTTCACGAGTCCGTAGCCGTCCTTCTTGTACTCGCGGAAGCCTTTGAGCGGATTGTTGATCGCGCCGTGGAACTCGGGCGGGGTGACAGTGACCCAGCCATTTTGAATTGATGTGCCGATTTCGTCGGCCACCGCGCGATCCACAGGGAGAAGCGCGCAAAACAGCAGAGCAGGTAGGGGGAGCTGTCTTATTTTCATCTTTTCACAAGTGCTTTCTGGGCAATCTCAATATCTGTCTGCACCGCTGGCATCAGCGACGCCCAGGAAAAAGGCTCTTTCGAGTTCGACAGAACCGGCATCTTGTTGAATTTTACGCCCAGTTCGGCCAGGCGCTTCCAATGAACCAAGGCCCTCTCCAGGGCAGCGATGGCGACAGCCTGCTGCTTCGCGTCGTTCTTCGCGCGCGCAGTGGCCAGAGCCACGCCCGCGCGCAGTTTCTCAGCAAAGTAGCTACCGTAGGCGGCCCACGCTTCGATGTCCGTCAGTTCGCATTCCAGTGTGGGCGACGGTGTCTTCCTGGCGCGAATGACGGCCACCCGTTTCGACGCTTCCGAGGCATCGCGGTCGAGTTGCGCCGCGAGAGCGAGCGGCGAGAGTTTTCCAGGCCCGGCAACGCCGCCGGCGTTCACGAAATCGGCAATGTTGATGTAGCGCTTCGTGTCAAGCACCGGATGCTTGATGAACGAGTCGATATCGAAGAAGGTACGCGCCCCGTCATCCTTATCAATCCACGACGAAAAGCCCTCCGTATAAAGCGAGCCATCCCACGTGCCCTTATGGAACGAAGCGAAATGGAGCGGCATCTGGCTGGCCAGTTTCCACGCCTGCAACAGGTCATCGCCCAGACCAACGCCGAAGCGTTCGGCAAGCAGCGAGGCAAAAACACTATCGGGCGTCGCCGCGTCGTAAAGCAGGCGTCCCCACACCGCGTAGAAGAGCCATTGCCGCTCGAATGCAAAGCGCCAATTCTTGTGCGGCCCTGGCGCTGTGATGTAGTCGAGTGCCGGGATGTAACACTCGGAGCCGATGATGGCCCCGCCCACGTAGTCCTTGGACTGGTTCTTCACAAAGGCCCGCACGAAGTCGGGTTGGCCCCAACGCAGGACGTACATGTCTTCGTTGCGCATTGTCCACACAACTTTATGGCGGGTCGGCGCGGGATTCCAATAGGCATCCGAGAGTTTGCCGCCGTGGACAATGAACAACTCGGGCGAGGAATAGGCGTGCGACCAGTTGTGCTTGAACTCGACATAGACCGGCCCGGCGATGTTCTTGGTTAGGCTCTCGATCTGGGCCCGCGTCCGGCGGTCGTTTTCTTCGCTCGTGGTGCCGCCGGACTTCAAGTCGGCGGAAAGCGGCGCGCGGTAGATGAACTTCGCCGGACGCTTGGCGTCGGCAATTCCTGCGAAGACGGTCCGGTCCAGCCAGGCGCGCCGCTGGTCCGGTGCCATGCCGCCCATCTGTTCGCCCAGCGTAATACCTAACCCTGTGAGATCGGGATACTCATCGAGCACCTGCGTTACCACTTCTCTCGTATAGCGGACGACGATTTCATTGTTTTCGGCGTCCGAGCCAATATGCCGCCAGTTTTCGCTCCAACGTGCGACATTGTGGGCACGGGCGAACTCCGGGGAAACAAAGATATTCCAGTTGATCAGATATGTCTCAATGCCCCGCTCCTTCGCCATGGCGAAGATGCCGCGCCACAGGATCTGCCACTCAGCAAGTTCAGCTGTAGTGAACGGGGAAGCCTCCGGAAAGCTATTCGATCGAATCATGTAATGGAAGGGATGCAGGCTCCATAGCGTGAGCACGTTGAAGCGATTCTCCGCCATCATGTCGAGGAAGGCTTCCCAGAATTTGAGATCGCGGCAGGTGGCATCGTGCTGCTCAATGGCCGGGCTGGTGCGGTATGCGGCCCAAGGCAGATTGAACTTGATGGCGCGAAACGGGAACTGCGCCTTCACTGTGCGTTCCTTGATCTTGTTCCAGGGCGTGCCCATGCGGATCTGCTCCGCCACATCCAGCACGCCGTACATCGCGCCTCGTTCGTCGCCCCCGGTGATAGCCAATCGGCCGCCACGCGTGGCAAGACGGAAGCCTTCCGGGCCTGGAGTCATTGCCACGCCGGCCGATGTTAGCACCACTATATCCGGCCGGGCAGAAGAGCCATCGGGTGGCATTCGTTTCGCCGCATCTCCTCGCTGTTTGAGAGCGGATTCAAGCTTGCCGAGGGAAAAACGCAGCATGGGTGAGCCGGGTGCTGCGATTGTGACTTCCGCCGCAGGCAAGGATGTGGCACAGCATAGTAGGACTGTACCCATGAGCCTGAGGGGCTGACCCAGGATGTGGATGATGCTGATTGAACGGCTGGAAAGCCGCCGGTTTGAATGGTGATCAGTCGAGTTTTGGAGTTGCATTGCAATCGGGTATTCCCACGCCTCCCAAGTCCGTATATTCCTTCAAGACAGCCGCGTCGGCAAATTTCCAGTCGGGAGCAATCGACAGGTTTCGAAAGGAATCCGCATGGTACATGGTGTCCATCGATCGGCTGTAGGCCATCCACCAGCAGTAAGCTTTGGCCATTTCCGCCCTTGCCTTATCGCGTTGTCCAGCCTTCTTATATGTGGCGCCACGAACTTTGTGGGCATAGTAAGCGCTGAGATCTGCCATCTGTTTGACATTGTGAATGGCGACTTCCAGATCGGCATTCCCGCCGCTTTGCATTGTCCCGATCAAAGAAAGTGCCTTCCTGGCATCCGCTTGCATTTCATCGGCAACCACGTATGAGGTCTTCCTGCCTTTGCATTCGCCCGCCGCCGAAGTGGCGATATCACAAAGACTCGACCCCTTTGCAACAGTGGTATCGTTTGCAAACCCGTCAATAGTTCTAAACCCGGTGCCTCTGCCCGGATCGCTCCAGCAGGCTTCTGGATACCAATGAAAATCCAAATTCCATTTGGCCATTACGAGTTCGGTGACCTTGGGCAGTGGCCGGGAGGCCAAAGCCCATGCCTCAAAAAGGTCCCCGCCGGAGACCTTTGGATAGCGCTTCGCCAGCAAGTTCTTGAACACATCGTCACCAATCCCGGGATTGTAAGAAAGCCGCCCCCACAACATTTCCATATACCATCTGCGTTCGACTTCAAGCTGCCCATTCCGGGATTCATTTTTGTACAAATAGGTCCGGCTTGGATTATACCCGTCGATCCCGATATACATGCCAACCACGGATTCCTTGCGCGGGATAGCAGCAATGAAATCACGAACAAATTTGGGATCTCCCCAGTTGAAATAAAAGTAATCGTCATTGCGGAGGGTGAGCCATGTCTTCGCACCAAGCTTGCTTACGCTTTCAATATTCCCTGTCCATTTCGGAGTGGTGGTGGAATACATATGGGCCATCGCATATTTCGCTGAAAAGTTCGTGGTGGCGTTCCGAACTTCTTTGAGCGGTGCGTACATTGTGTTCCATGTCTCCGGTGAAGACCCCACACTGCGATGAATCAGGTTGAACTTCCTTGACGGGTTCTCGCTCAAATAGTCCTTCACCGCTTTACCCATGGCATTCCACGTCCATTGCGTGTTTTCCTCCTGGGTGCCGTGCATTCCATCTCCGGCGGTAATGCCGAATCCGTCAAGCTCCGGATAGGTTTCCAGAAGCGCCCGCATGCTTTTGTACATGTAGTCGATGGTGGTGCTGTTTTTTGGATCTTGTGTAATGGCGGGATATTGATCTTTCGCATGTTCGAGGTGGATATTCCAGTTGAAGAAATAGAACTTCATGCCGCGATCGTGGGAATACCTCATCACTTCCTTCCAGAATGCGACGCGCTGATTGTGATCCAGCTCTTTTACAAAGCCGTCAAACCCTTCAATCCTCTGCAAGGATACTTTGGGATAATCAGGCAACTTTACCAGCGCAGGGAAGGGGTGATGAACCCATACCGAGAGTACGTTGTAGCGGTTCCGCGCCTGCTGATCGATCAACGTCTTCCAAAACGTCATATCCCAAACATGCGGGATGGCCTTCTTGGCTGAATTGGAAGTCCACCTGCCGACATAGGTGGGAATTCGTCTATCCAGCGGAAGGTTCAGTTTCATTCCCCGGTACAACAATAAGGGTGATTCTTCACGGTCGAAGCTGCCGCCGAATCCGTTGGATGAAATATTCTCGGCGAGTTGCAGTCCGCCATACATCGCACCGGCGGCATCACCTCCCAGCACCCAATAACTCAAGTCGGGCTTGGTTGTGGTGCGAAGTGCGTAGGCTTGAATGCCCAAACCGGCGACAGGTTTGCCACCCTGGGCAGAGAGAGTGGAGGCGGCAAGTTTGTCAGTGGAGACGGCGAGGACGATCTTTTTCCCGGAATCATTCCTTCGAAGTGCGGAGAGATAATGGGATTGGACGATGTGATTTCGCTTTTCCAAAGCGGCTTTGATGTCGCGGGCAGAGAAGGCGATCTGCGGTGTCGCTGGATCAAAGTAAAGCCTGACGGTCTCCGCCGAAGAAAGTGCTGGAAAACCCAGGAGCGCACAGAGCATCCAGGCGATGTGGATTGTTTCTTTCATATATAAATTTTGAGTATTCATGCTCTCGTGTCAGCGCCGCCAGGGCACCGAGGCGCTGTGTGGCGAATACCAGGGCTTGACAGTGACGCGGCCCTGCGAGTGGTTGCCCAGAATTCGAACAGTCTTGACCTCACCGGGCATCAGGTCAAAGTAGTTGTCTTCAAAAAGCCAGCCCGACTGCTCGCCGTTCGCGTCGCCTTCGAGCGTCACAGTGCGGGCGAACTTGTCGGTGGTGATGGAAAGTGCGCCGTCCTTCACTTGCACGGTCAGTTTCGCGTCCGGGAAGGCAACGCGGCGTTCGATATCGGTCAGCGCGTTGGTGCGTGCGATGACGCGACCGGCAGCAAGCAGGACGTCGTGCACCATCGCAAGCATCCGGGCCACCGGCATCCATTCACCGTTCGCCTGCGAGCCTGCCGCTTCTTTGAGTAACGGCGCATCGAGTGCCGCGCGTGGAGACATGGACCGGAGTTTCCAGCCTTGCGCCAATTCGGTCCGCCCGCTGGCGGCGTGAGCGGATGCTGCGAAAATCAAGGCCGCGACACACAGGTCTTTCGCTCGCATGAATCACTCTCCCAGCGCGCTACCGCAGTTGCACCAGCTCGATGCCTTGCGGGCGGCCGAGGTTGCGCGAGTATTTCTTTTCGGTACCGTTATTCCAGTGCTGGTGTACGCCCAGCGACTGCAGCGCTTTCCCGTTGTTCTCAACGTAGTAATTCGCCTTCGAGGGCGGTGAGCCGGCCAACGCTTCTTCGTGCAGGTAGCTGTCCGCATTGCCGTTGAAGCTGGGGTTGCCGCGGGTCAAGTTCGGCTCGCTGGTGATCAGATCGTAGCCAACGGAGTCGATCGCCACCGGGTCCTGAGACATCAGCAGGCTGGAGAACCAGCGGTTGTCGAGCGTGGACCAGCGCACTACAGGCGCGCTCTGATTATAGGAGGTGTAGAGGCCGTCGAGGATATAGAGGAAGGTCTTGCCTCCGGTGTTGGCGTGGCCAACCAATGGCGGGTGGCTATGCGGGTCGCCCAGGTGGTTGGGCGTCTTGTAGTCCCAAAGTGCGAAGGCGTGGAGCGCGGTGGGCTTGAAGGACTTCAGTTCGGGGTCGTATACAGAGCCGAAGTGGTTCTTGCCTGCCAACGTAACGCCGAACACACGGTGCGGCCGCAACAGGCCGAAGTTGATCATGTAAGTCGCGGCGGTGAACGACCTGGGAAGGTAGAGCGCCTGCCGCTTGCCGCCCGGCATGTCGAACCACATTGCGGCGTTCATGTCAGGCTCCGGGCGGACGCGCTGCGGACCGTCGGCGCCGCTCTGTCCTTCGTAGCCGACCTGCTGGTAGCCGGCACCGGGAATTGAACGCACCTTGTTGTAGATGTTATCGCCGATGGCTCGCGACGGGTCGCTCAGCAGTATGGCGGCACCCGGCACGCCGGCGGTTTCCACCAGTTGACGGAGCAGCGCAGAGACTACAGGCGGACTGGGATAGCCTTTGTTGTCCCAGGGCTTGCCTGCGTCAGCGTTGCAGTTCAGCTTAACGACAATCCGTTCACCGGTGCGGTAGCCACGGTCGCCTCGCCCGGCAGCCTTGTTGTGAGACCGGAAGAGGACGTCCCATGCAGCTTTGTCGGAAGTGGCGCCGGCGAGACTCTGCAAAGTGCGCGAGAGCATCTTATCGACTGCGGCCTGGTTGATGTTGCGATCTTCCCACCAGTTGCCTTCCTGGCCGTTCCAGGATGTGGAATTGAAATCCTGCGCCCAGGTGACGCGTCCGGGGAAGACGCCTTTGGCCGCGCCGATTGGGTGGTTGGCCCCCTCGGCGGGCTGAAGCACGGGAGCTTTGGGTTCATCGCTCACGGCGAGTTCCACGTAGAGGGTTGTGCACAGCGCTGCCGCGAGGCAGGTGGCTGCGATGCGCCCGCCTCTGCGTTGCAGGAAGTGAAAGCCGGTCATCGCGGCCGTGATGGAAAGCAGTTGGACCAGGAACCCTGCGCCGAGCCCCGCCGCGATCCGCTGGCAGGGATACGCTGCACGGCTGGGCTTGGGAATCACTCGCAAGAGAAACCACGCGATGGCCAGCAAGCCGAGCAACGGCAGCAGCACGCGGGGGATTGTGGCATCGCGCCGGATGCCGGTAATGCGCCCGGTTCGGGGGCAGCGCTTAACGAGAGGTTCGATTGTAAAAGACATATTGCTCCGTTTATCTCATTCTACTCGCACTGTGATCTTTCCCAGCCTGTACCGCCGGTGTCCGTCACCGTCCGGGAGCGGCAAGGCGATCTTGGGCGTCCCGGTTCTGGTTCCGACAGAAACGAATACGTCGTACGTTCCCGGCTTGAGAATCGGATCGGGCGGCAGCGCATACGAGATCAGCGGCCCGTCGGCCTGGCTGGATGTCTTTTCCTGGCGTCCGACCGGCAAGGCCTTTCCCGGCGGCCCAGTTGGCAGCGTCCGCACCTCGAAGCTCTCGTCGACGAACACTCCCACAATGCCACCCTTTGCATCCTTGAGCGTGATTGCGGGATGTCCACCGGGATAGCACGGCGATACCCCGGCGTTGCGCCAACGGTAACCAACCTTCAGTGGCTGGTCGCGAGCAATCTCTGCTGGCCACGAGGCTTCCAGCAATTGCAGGCGGTAGCCAAGGCGCATGTTGATGTCGTCGACAAGTTTCTTGTTCTTCTGGTAGAACTCGCGCGGATACCAATGTACAGTTGCGTACGCGCCGTGGTAGTCTTCGATCGCCTTCAGGAACAGACTGCCATCCTGCCAGCAGCCGCGCTCCACGGAGGGGCCGTAGTGTTCCATCTCCAAAACAACCGGCAACTGCGGCCAGAAGAGGTCGGCAAGATAAGCGTGGTGGTAGGCCTTGTCTCCACAATTCACCAGAATGCTGTCGTCGCGTAGCGTCATCCCGAGTTCGCGTGCGTAGTGCAAGGTCTCAAGCCCGCGACCGTGATTGGAGAAGTCATCATTGGCCGCCAGCAGAGTTTTCTTGAAGTGTTTCTTGTGCAGGTCCAAATGCGTCTTGATGGTGCGAGCATCATAGGGAAGCTTGGTGGATGACTCGGTGTGGCCCTCGCCCCAGACTCCAAAAGAGCCCACGTCGATGAATGCAACTTCGGGCTTGCCGTCATAGCGCGCCGCGGCCGCGGCTAGGAAATGGTCGAGCTTTTCCAGGAAGATGGGGTCGTTGTAGTCCGGCTCCCACATGGGACTGCCTGCGTCAATGCCTTTCCCCCTGGCGAAGTGATAGCCCTTGGCGCCGGCATCTTGCACCCACTTCGGTGTGGCGTAGGGCTGCTTCGGATTGGACTCCGCGCAAGTAAACCGGAAAGCTACCTGAAAGCCTTTGTCGATCCACCGTTGGGCTGGCGTGTCGACGATGGACCAGTTGAACTTGCCCTCCTCGGGCTCCAGGTAGGACCACGCCAGGCGCAGGTAGATGACGCTTGCGCCTGGAAAGTCGTCAACTGTGTCGGACGGCTCCAGGTGCAGGCCATAGCGTTCGATGTTGTTGTCGTAGTGATGAAACGCCCAGCCCATGCCAGGGTTCACCAGCGCGACGCCTGTATCGGCCGGACGGACGGTGGTGCGGGTTTGCCCTAACAGGCAAAGAGGTGCGATCAACCACCCAATTCGAAATAGAATTGTCATAATATGCTCGCTGGCGCAAATGGAACGTTCAGCACGAAATCAATCCTGTCTGGAGTATATGCGGAGAAGTGCCAATTCGTGTAGAATGCAGCTAACAAAAGTGTTGTACAAAACTACCCTCTCCCGGTTGCCAGTTGACGATATTGGGAACTCTGAATCCCACACCGCTGGACTGCATCTCCCACCTGAACTCGCGTCCAGTCTGCACTATGAGTCGTTCGAGATCCTGGAACGAGTGGATTCCGCAAAGCACTACCACCTGGCCCTTGATACTTCTTTTCCCCTTGCGGTGAGGTTGTACGAGTTTCCAGCGGGTCTCCGCGCCGTACCCATGACATGGCATGAGCGCCTGGAAATCTTCTGTCCGCTCGCCGGTTCGGGAGCTTTTCGCATCGGCGAGCAATTGGAGCCATTCGATGCTTGCGACATTCTGCTCATCGACAACCTGCGCCTGCATGGCGTTGACAGCTTTGAAGGACCAGACCGCCACGCTCTGGTTATTGTTTTCTACCCGGATCTGGTAGCTGCGCCGGGCGCGCTGCCCTGCGACTTATGGTTGCTGCGGCCGTTTCGTCACCTGCGGGACGGCTGCCTGCACCTCCGGTCGAAGGATCCGCACGCGGCCGAGGCGTGGGACTGTCTAAGCCGGTTGGTGCTGGCACAGATGCAGGCGGCTGGCGATCCGGCTTGTCAGGCCCGCCAAAAATCCGCTCTGGCAGAACTGCTCCTGGTCCTGGAAGAGGCGTTCAGGGACCGCATGGCCGAACATAGCGATTACGAATTCCGCCGCGACCGTCTTCGACGCCTCTCGCCTCTGTTCGAGTTCCTGGCTGCTCGCCACGACGAGCCTCTGAGCGTACCGGCGGCGGCGCGGATGCTAAAAATGAGCGTGAGCTACTTCATGCGCTTCTTCCGCACGGCGACCGGCCTGACATTTTCCGCTTATGTGGACCAGTTACGGGTAAGCCGGGCGTACCAACTTCTACTGGAAAGCGATCTGTCGCTGACGCAGATTGCCGCGGAAACGGGCTTTTGCGACCAGTGCCACTTGAGCAGGCACATCCAGCGTCGCTTCGGAACCTCTCCGGGCCGCATCCGCTCCCAGCAAAGGGCATCCGTTAGGAAGTAGCCTGAAGTTCGGCCAGGGTAGAATCGTACAAGAATTCACGCAAGTTCGTTCTATCCTCCATACGCCACTCTCCTTTAGTATCCAAAGAGAGGTACTAAAAATGGGTCGAATGTTTCATTATTTTTCTTTTATTGGAGTTGTTTTGGGGCGATCAGTTAAGGCGGCGGGCGTGCTGCGAGATGCTCTTGTACTGTTAACCCTGGTTGCAGCGATCATGACGGCGCAAGACTACCGCGGTAGAATTCAGGGGGTCATCAGAGACACCTCGGACGCCGTGATCGTCAATGCCACGGTCACGTTGCGCAACAACAATACCGGTGTCACCGTGGTTCGCAATACCAACGCGTCGGGTCTCTATATTTTCGATCTCGTCGAACCCGGCTCCTATAGCGTCGGCGTGGAATCTCCGGGGTTCACCAAGTTCCTTCAGTCCAATGTGCCACTGGCCGCGCGCAGCTCCATCACGCTGGATGCCACTTTGAAAGCCGGAAGCGTCCGCGATACAGTCACGGTCACCGACGAGGCGAGTCAGGTTCAGTTTACGACAAGCAACCTGGATACCACCGTTGAAGCAAAGCTCTCCGAGGATCTCCCGCAACTCTATCGAAACCCATTCCTGCTCGCGACGCTCGACCCCTCAGTTCTGAAGAACGATTCCAGCACTGAATACCAACCGTTCAACAGTTGGGGAGCCGGGAACTTCAACGTCGGCGGCGGCGCTGCCTACTCCAATGACCTTCAGGTGGACGGCAGTCGCGTCGGCGTCAGCGTCAAGACCGGCTACGTTCCCGCGCCGGACATGGTCCAGCAAATCACCATTTCCCAGAACTCGGTGGACGCCGAGTTCGGGCACGGCTCCGGGTCGGCGATCTCCATCGTCACCAAAGGCGGAGCCAACGAACTCCATGGCAGCGCTTTCTATTATGGCCGCTATCCATGGACGAATGCCGTCTCCGACCGCTATTTCCGTACCGTTAACCGGGACCGCCAGCACATGTACGGCGGCACCGTAGGTCACCGAATTCTGAAGAACCGGCTGTTCAACTTCGTCTCTTATGAAGGTTGGAAGTTCACCAACGCCGGCAGTCCCTATGTGGCGACCCTGCCTACCGATCTCGAAAGAGTGGGCGACTTTTCAAAGTCGATCAATAAGGCCGGCACGACGCTGTTGATCTACGATCCGTGGACCACGCAGACCTCGGCGAACGGCGCTACCATCACACGGACGCCCTTCCCTGGTAATATCATCCCCGCGTCAAAGCAGGACCCCGTGGCTATGAAGTTCATGGGGGCGCTGTGGAAACCAAACGCTCCGGGTTCGGGCTGGGATCATCTGAACAACTACGTAAGCTCGTTGCCAGTCCTCTATCCGTACAAGAATTTCGCCGACCGCGTGGACTATCAGCTCAACGACAGGCTCAGCATCAGCGGCCGGTTCCAGATCTTCCGCACGCCCGCTTCGGTAGGGAACCCGACGGGTTCGCCGCTGTTCGTTAGTGACCGTGGCAGCAAGCGCGATGGAAACACTTACTCCGGCACGGTGACCTACACGCTCGACTCGAAGACGATCCTCACCGTCTCCGGCGATTACCACAACTTCACCGATGCCTCCGCCTTCGCGGCGCAGAATCAGGATTACACCTTTGCCTCGCTTTATCCGAACAGCAAGTTCTATGCCCCGCTTTACAGCGATCCGGCTATGCCCAAACTGCAGGTCCGCGCAACCATCAGCGGCGACGGCGGGCGCTGGCTTGCCATGGGGCCCACGGGTGGATATTGGAACCAGACACCCAGCGGCGATGGTTTGAACATCAAGGTCTCGCGGCAGGAGGGCCGCCACTACATCAAGGCCGGCTTTGAGACTCTCGGCACGCGCGCGCCGAGTCTGATCATGAATTCCAATCCCGGCTTCGGTTTTAACGGCGACATCACGAACTCCACGTATGTCAGCCCCAGCTTGAATGTGTCAGGCAACCCGTATGCGTCCTTCCTCCTCGGTTCGGTGGTCCCCGTCGGAGCATCTCCCAGCGGCTGGGACAGCAACGAAACTTCCATGTCGAGTCTGATCAGGCCGACCGTGTCTACCCGGTTCTTTGGCGGATTCCTCAACGACGACATCAAGGTCTCTCGGAACCTGACTTTGAACCTCGGCCTGCGCTATGAGTACGATCAACCGTTCATGGAAGAGCAGAACCGGCTCACTGCCCCGCTTGACCTGACCAAGCCGATCCCCGAACTCCAGAGTATCCAGATGCCGGCTGCAACCAAGCAATTCTATACAGGAACGTGGATTCTAAATGGGGCATTCCAGTTCACCAGCGCCGACAACAGGACAGCGTGGAACTCCGATAAGGGTGCCTGGTCGCCCCGCGTCGGAATGGGCTTGCGTCTCAACGGGAAGACGGCACTGCGTGCCGCATTTGGCCGTTATTCGCTACCGCATAACATGAATTCGAAGGCAATCGATCAGTTCAGCGCCCCTGCTGCCGGCTTCGCCAACTATACCGATGCCCCCCCGCATGTGCAGGGCGTGCCCCAGATGCGTCTGGCGGATCCATTCACCTCCGCCTGGCCCATCGTGCCGTCCTATGGAAAGTCGTACGGCGCCTATACAGGAATTGGAGACAACATCACGTTTATCAACGGGGATCGGCCCCGCACGTACAGCAACCGCGTGAATATCTCGGTTCAAAGGCAGTTGCCGGGGAACCTGCTGTTGGATGCTACGTACTTCCTGAATCTCACCGGCCGGTTTAACCAGTCGAACTACAATATCAACCAGACGGATCCCCGCATTCAGTTGCAGTATGGGTCGGCCACCAATGTGCAAGTCGCCAACCCGTTCTATCACCTCACTACACCCAACCTGTCTCCAGGCGCGCTTTGGAACCAAGCCACGGTCAACGTGCTCACGCTGGCCAAGCCGTATCCTCAATACGGCAACATCACTGTGATTGATGGCTTGACGGGCGGCAACATGAGATACCACTCTTTGCAGATCAAGGCCATCAAGTCCTATAGTTCAGGCTATACGCTGCTGGTGGGCTACAACTATAACGTTCAGACCAACAAGACCTTCTATGACAACGTCGATAACTACCTGAAGGTCTTCACCGACCAGGATGCGGGCCAGTACCGTCACCGCTTGACCGTATCCGGCACTTACAATCTTCCGGTCGGCAAGGGCCGCAGGTTTGCTTCGAAGAGCAATCGCCTGACCGATGCCGTGATCGGCGGCTGGAATCTGGCGTCCACCACCATCTGGCATTCCGGAAACCTGCTGAACTTCGGCGCCTATGCGGTGAACGGAGATCCGAAGATCGACAACCCGGGGCCCGACGCCTGGTTCAAGACTTCGGTCTTCTCTTACTTGCCCGCCTATACGCGGCGCACGAACCCATGGTATTTCGACAATGTCAGGGGGCCGCAATTCTTCCACATCGACGCGACGATGACCAAGGAGTTCTCGCTGACAGAGAAGTATAAGCTTCAGTTGAAGCTGGAATCCTTCAACCCAATCAACAACGCCAATGTCAACAATCCGAACATGAGCCTTTCAAGCAGCTTGTTCGGGAAATCGTACGACATTTATCCACAGGATTACGGCCGCCGCCTGCAAATGGGGCTTCGGCTGCGATTCTAGGCTCAAATCCGCATCTTAGCAGGCCGTCGTTTTCCGGCGGCCTGCGGAAGGCCGCACCCAATCGAAGCCCGCTGCGCGCCAACGGGAATTCGATCCGGAGTCCGCGCGCTCCGAATCCAGGCAGCAGAAAAAATATGAACCGTAGAACATTTCTTACAGTTGCTGGTATCACCCCGCTGGCAAAGGCTGCGGCCAGGCGCCGCACCGAAGTCTCCATTCAGAATGACCAGTTCTTCATCAACGGCAAGCCCACGTACGCGGGCAGGGCGTACAATGGCCTGAAGATTGAGGGCCTGCTAATGAATGCGAGGGTCGTCCAAGGGACCTTCGACGATCTGAACCCAGCCACCCGCGCTAAATGGGCGTATCCGGATACTGGCAAGTGGGACGCAGAGCGCAACACGCGTGAGTTCCTCGCCGCCATGCCCGAGTGGCGCAAACACGGCCTGCTGGCCTTCACCCTCAACCTCCAGGGCGGCAGCCCTGAAGGATACTCCAAAACGCAGCCATGGGAAAACACCGCTCTCGATCCCGAAGGCAATCTGCGGCCCGCCTATATGGACCGGCTCGCCCGTATCCTCGACCGCGCAGATGAACTTGGCATGGTGGCCATCCTGGGCTACTTTTACTTCGGCCAGGATCAGCGAGTGAAAGACGAGGCGGCCGTTAAGCGCGCCGTCGCAAACGCTACCAACTGGCTTCTCGACCGTGACTACCGTAACGTGCTCGTGGAGATCGACAACGAGACCGACGTGAAGGCGTACGACCACGAAATCCTCAAGCCGGCGCGCGTTCACGAACTGATCGACCTCGCCAAGGGCATGCAGAAAGGCGGGCGGCGGATGCTGGTAGGGACGAGCTACGGCGGCGGCACGGCGGCAAAGTCCAACGTGATCAAGTCCTCCGACTTCCTGCTGCTGCATGGCAACGGGGCTGACGACCCCGCGCGGATCCGGAGGATGATCCAGACCACTCGATCTACCGAGGGCTACCGGCCAATGCCCATCCTCATCAACGAGGATGACCACTTCCGGTTCAACGAGGCGGACAACCACATGATGGCGGCGCTCGGCCTCTACGTGTCATGGGGCTACTTTGACCCGGGCAAGAGCGATTACGCCGATGGATACCAATGTCCGCCCGTTAATTGGGGAATCAATACGGAACGTAAGAAGCAATTCTTCGGAAAGCTCAAGGAAGTGACCGGCGCATGACGGAGACCTTTCGCATCGCCCTCTTCCCCGGCGACGGCATTGGCCCGGAGGTGACTGCGGAAGCCGTTCGCGTGCTTCGCGCAGTGGAAGCAAGGCTGGACGGTCTGTGCCTGGAGACCGAGGAGTTCTCGATCGGCGCGGGTGAATTCCTGAGCCGCGGCGATCCTTTGCCGGCCCACGTCTTTGAGCGTTTGCCGGAGTTCCACGCCATCCTGCTGGGCGCGATGGGCCTGCCGGGAGTCCGTTGGCCGGACGGCGTGGAGATGACGCCACAGCTCGACTTGCGGGAGCGGTTGGATCTGTACAACGGTCTGCGCCCCATTTATCTGTTTCAAGGCGAGGACTCTCCGCTACGCGGGCGTCATGCGGGCGACATCGACTTCGTCCTGATCCGCGAAAGCACGGAAGGGCTCTTCTCCACTCGCAAAGTACCGCGCGATCTGGCGGCCGACCGGGCCACAGACACCATGCTGATCACGCGCGCCTGCTCCGAGCGCGTCATTCGTGCCGCGTTCCAACTGGCGGTGGGCCGGCGCAGGCGCGTCACGCTGATCGACAAGGCAAATGTTCTGCCGTCGATGGCGTTCTTCCGCCAGGTATTCGACGAAATCGCCCGTGAGTTCCCCGGCGTGGAGTCGGACCGCGTCTACGTCGATGCGGCAGCGCTCTACCTGGTGCAGCGACCCGAAATGTTCGACGTCATGGTGACGGAGAACATGTTTGGCGATATCCTCTCGGACCTCGCCGCCGCGCTGGTGGGCGGGATGGGCATGGCTCCATCCGCCGATATCGGCGACCGCTATGCCGTATTTCAACCCTCGCACGGTTCCGCGCCCGATATCGCTGGCAAGGGAATCGCAAACCCCGTGGCGACGATCCTATCGGCTGCCATGATGCTGGACTGGTTCAACACGGACGTGTCCAGGCGCGGGGCGGAGATGATTCGCTCCGCCGTGCGCAAGGTATTCTCAGACCGGCAAGCCAGGACACGCGATATGGGCGGAAGCCTTTCCACCGGCGAAATGGGCTCCGCCATTCTTGCGGCTCTGCCGGATGGCGAATATGCTGGAATGACATCATGAAACACGGATTTCGCATTTTCGACTCGCATACCCACATCGGCACGGCGCGCCACAGCGGTCGAAGCTACAGCGCGGATGAGCTGTTGCGCGACATGGACCGATATGGAATCGACCGGTCGCTGGTGATTCCGTTCCCGGTTGTTGAGAGCGTTCGCGAAGCGCATGAACTGATCGGCAGGGCGGTGCTGGCGCACCCGGACCGGCTCTCCGGTTCGGCATGCATTCACCCCTATATTCCCGAGCCTGAGTTTCGCGATGAGGTGCGAAGATGCCGTGAAGTCTATGGATTCCGGGCGTTGAAATTGCAGCCGCAGTATCACGGGCTGAATCCGTTTTCGAAGGCATCCAATTTTTTATTCGAGGCGGCGCTGGAGAACAAAATGGCCGTGGTCTGCCACACCGGGTCGGGGCTCCCATTCTCACTGCCTTCGCTGCTGATGATGCCGGCTCGCCGCTATCCCGAACTGACGATCATTGCAGCGCACTGCGGTGGCGCGATGTTCGTGCATGATGCGATGCTGGCGGCGGTGTTCTGCCCCAACATCGTACTGGAACTCTCCAGCCTGATGCCGAACAGCGTGCTGGAGGTCCTCGCGGAGGTGCCGGCCGACAGGTTGATGATCGGCTCCGACCTGCCCGAGAATCTCGATGTGGAGATGGGCAAGATCCTTACGCTGCCGGTCGCAGATGAACAGAAGAAGTGGATTCTTGGCGCCACGGCCTGCCGGGTCTTCGATGGAGCGTGCGCTTGACGGCATCTGCTCCAGCCGCATGAAGGCTCGCCAACCTGAGGAAATCCAACCATGACTCGAAACATTCCACTGAAGGGCATCGCCATGGGGGCCGGCTATTTCTCGCGCTTCCAATACGAAGCCTGGACCCGTATCCCCGAGGTTCGGATCACCGCAATCTACAACCGCACGGAATCGAAAGCACGCGAGATGATGGCAGCCTACGGCGTGCCTCGCTACTACTCGGATTGGCACCAGATGGTGGACCGCGAAAAACCGGACTTCGCCGACATCATCACTCCTCCGGAAACGCACGAGGAGATGTGCGATTTCCTCGCTGGCCGCGGTGTCCACATCATCTGCCAGAAGCCGCTCGCGCCGACGCTCGAAGCCAGCCGCAGGATTGTCGAAAGGGCCAAAGCCGCTGGCGTTCGATTCATGGTTCACGAGAATTGGCGTTGGCAGCCCTGGTATCGCAAAATCAAGGCTATTCAGCAATCGAGCGATATTGGCGAGTTCACGCATCTCTACTTTCGCATGCGGATGGGCGATGGTTGGGGCGACAACGCCTATCTGGACCGTCAACCCTTTTTCCGCGACTATCCGCGACTGCTGGTGTATGAGACCGGCGTACACTTCGTCGATACCTTCCGTTATCTGTTCGGCGAAGTGGTGGAGGTCTACGCGAATCTCCAGCGGTTGAATCCCGTGATTCAGGGTGAAGAGACCGGCCAGGTGTTCTTCCGCTTTGCCAATGGGGCCACCGCCATCTGGGACGCCAACCGCTACAACGAAGTCGAATCGCCTTCGCCCCGATTCACGTTCGGCGAATTGCGGATTGACGCCATGGAGGGACACCTCACCATGGACACGGAATCGAATATCCGCATCAAGCGGTTGGGTGAGCCCGGGCATGACGTCGACTACCACCGTGGCGCTCTGAACTTCGCCGGCGACTGCGTGCATGCCACGCAACGCCACTTCGTGGACTGCTTCCTTTCAGATGCGGAGTTTGAATCGAAAGGCGAGGACTACCTGAAGACGCTGCGCGTAGTGGAGGCAATCTACCAGTCCGCGCAGTCCAGACAATCGGTGAAACTATGAAGAAACTATCAGTAGTTGCGGCAGTCGTTCTAGGGTGCGGTCTGGCGGCCGGTGCTACCGACATCGAGTTGTATCATTCGCACGATTTCACGTTCCAGGCCACGGCACCGGGAAATCCCTTCGACGTAAACCTCGCGGGCGAGTTCAGCGGGCCCCTGGGCGCCCACATCCGGGTCCCGGGATTTTACGATGGCGGCGGCCGCTGGATCATTCGCTTTTCGCCCAACCGCGAGGGGGATTGGAGCTTGCTTACGGTATCCCCGATGGCCGCGTTGAACGGTAAGACCGAGGCGGGCATTCACTGCGTTCCGAACCGGCACAATGCGATCCACGGCGGGCTGCAAGTGGATCCGGCACACCCTTATCACTTCGTGTATGAAGACGGCACCCGCTACTTTCTGCTGGGCTATGAGGCAGACTGGCTGTGGGGCGCGGACATGCAGGATCCGGACCGCAAACTGATGCGACGCCTGATCGATCAGATGGCGGACCGCGGGTTCAACCATGTCATCGTCAATGTTTACGGCCACGATACCGGATGGAGCAAGGGTCGTAAGCATGCCTGGGACTGGGGCCCGGCGCCTGTGTATCCGTGGGAAGGCACGAACGAACAACCCGATCACTCGCGCCTCAATCCGAAGTTCTTTCAGCTCTATGACCGCATGATGACTGAGTTGCGCAGCAAAGGCATTGTGGCGCACAATATGCTCAAGGTCTATAACAAGCAAGTTAACTGGCCAGAGAAATACAGCCGCGATGAGGAGCGTTACTTCCGTTATGTGGTGGCGCGCTATCAGGCGTATTCGAATGTGGTGTGGGATTTCTCCAAGGAGGCACACAATGAGCGCGACGTGGGCTTGCAGCGCCGTCTGATGGAACTGGTCCGCTCGACTGACAATTATCGCCGACTGCTCACCACGCATGACGACGATGTGTTTTACTGGACCCCCGAGTTCAACAAGTTGCTCGATTTCCGCACCGACCAGCAGCACTCATTCTGGCCGGAGATGATCGCATTCGACCGCGCCATCCGCCGCTATCCGGTATTGAATTCGGAATTCGGCTACGAGCGCGGAGTCGATACGTATCCAAGCTATAAAACCTTGCATGACTGGCAGGAGCAATTGCGCCGCGCCTGGTTGATCTACATCGCCGGAGGCTATGGCGTCTACTACTACCACAACACTGCCTGGGACGTGGTCAAGCCCGATCCGGAACCACCCGGTATGCAGCGCTTCCAGTTGCTGAAGGATACGCTCGCGGCGTTGCCATACTGGCGCATGGAGCCGCACAATGAACTGGCCGTCGGCGGTTCATGCCTGGCCGAACCAGGGCGCGTGTATGCGTGCTACGTGGAAGGTAACCAAATCACGCTCAACCTTCTCGCAATGGATGCGCCCGAAAAAGTTCAGGCTGAGTGGGTAGACACCTGGACCGGCAAGCGCGAGCCGGTGAAATTGAACCGGGCGCAGGTGTACCGTCAATTGAAGAAGCCGGAATCGTTCGGCGCGGCTCCGGCCGTGCTGGTGGTGCGATGAGCGAGCGCGAGGATCTGGTCACAGTCGCGCGGTCGCTGTACTTGCGCGGCTACACGTTCGGCACCGCCGGCAACATCAGTGTGCGTATCGGGGAGAGGGTGATCATCAGCCCCACGAACAGTTCATTCGCCGATCTCGTGGAGGACGGCTTAGCCGAGGTCGATATGGACGGTGTGCATGTGGCCGGTCCAAAACCCAGCAAAGAAGTTCCGTTTCACCTCGCAGTCTATCGCGCGCGGCCCGACGCTAATGCGGTAGTGCATCTGCACTCCTGCCATGCAACTGCGGTGTCATGCCTTGCGGATTTGGACACCGCCGACGCAATGCCGATCTATACGCCGTACTACGCAATGCGGCTGCCGTGCCTGCCTGTTGTGGATTACCTTCCGCCAGGTGATGCCGCGCTCGGACCCGCAGTGGAAGCAGCCGCCGCCAAGAGTCCGGCCTTGCTGTTGCGCAATCACGGGTCCATCGCTATCGGCCGTTCGCTCAAAGAAGCGTCCGCCCTGGCGGAGGAAATTGAGGAGCAGGCGAAGCTCCACTTCCTCCTCGGATCGCGCGGGCGGAACCTCACCGCGGAGCAGGTGGCTGAACTGCGGCGGAGGTTCCAGTGAGCAGTCCGGTTTTCTGCGCGGCCGCGGATGACGATACGGGAGCGACCGATCTGGCCGGGATGCTCTCGGAAGGAGGGTTGCGGACTGTTCTC
The DNA here is from genome assembly GCA_903881085.1 of uncultured Acidobacteriia bacterium. Taxonomy (GTDB): domain Bacteria; phylum Acidobacteriota; class Terriglobia; order Bryobacterales; family Bryobacteraceae; genus CAIRSA01. The sequence goes on along the minus strand of CAIRSA010000030.1, from coordinate 6,764 downwards.
GTAGTGGACGGCGATCCGGAGCGGTGGAGTGGCGGCTATGACGCAGTGATCCTGGGAACCGGCTCGCGTGCGCTTCCGCCCGCCGACGCGCACGCACAAACTCGCGAGGCTGTAAAGAAACTGAGAGCCCTGCGCCCGCGCGTGATCGAGATCAAATACTGCAGCACATTCGACTCCACGACGGAAGGCAACATCGGCCAATCGCTGGATGCGGCGATGGACGAACTCGGGGAGCCGTTCACGGTGGCGTTGCCAGCGCTGCCGGTGAACGGCCGTACAACATACATGGGCCATCATTTCGTGAACGGGCAACTTCTCTCCGATTCGCCCATGCGCAATCACCCGCTGACGCCGATGCGCAACTCGAATTTGGTCAGCCATCTACAAAGTCAGACCAGGCGTCGCGTAGGCTTGGCCTCATATCCTGTGACAAGGGCTAAGCTCGATGTGCTGCAGGAGAGCGGTGTCCAAATTGCCATCCTCGACTGCATCGACGATGCAAGCCTTCAAGACGCGTGCGAGGCGATTGCGCATCTGCCCTTGATCAGTGGCAGTTCGGCGCCGGCAATGAGACTCCCTGCCATCTGGCGTCGCGAAGGCTGGTGGACGCCCACCAAAGGTGAGTCGCGCGGGAAGCACTCGGGCGGCCGCGGTTTCATGGTGGTAGCCGGCAGTTGCTCCGAAGCGACTCGCAATCAGAATGAATGGCTCGAAGGCCAGGGTGTCGAGAGCATGGTACTCGATCCCATCGCGCTGGCTTCCGGCGCATCATTGCCCTCCATTCCAACCGGCCTCGATTGCCTGATCCGCACCGCATCATCGGCCCGCGACATCGAGCGCACCGGGGTGTGGGCACGCGAACAAGGCCTAAGTTCCGCGCAGGCCGGATTGAGAATTGCCTATGCTCTTGCCCAACTCGTATCGCGAGCAGTCGCGCAGTGTCCACCGGCGGGACTTATCATTGCCGGAGGAGAGACCTCGAGTGCAATCTGCCGCACGCTGGGACTCGGGGCACTGGAAGTAGGGCGCAATATCGAACCCGGAGTGCCCCTCTGTTTTCCGCTCAGCGGTATCGACGCGCCGCTTGTGCTCAAGAGCGGCAATTTCGGTAGCGCGATTTTCTACAGCAACGCAATCGATGCAATCAGGAGGCTGTGAAAGAAATGAAAAAGCTCTCTCCGTTTTTCTGAGCCGGCATACCGCGGGCAATCTGAATGGCCCCGTCCCGAACTGGAAACGGACAAACCCTCCTACCAGCCCCAGTGGGGCTGAGTTGTAATGGTTCGCAATGTCGCAGCAAAGTAGAAATGTCCCCTCGTCATTACTTCAAGTACACGCCATTCCCTCATCTGACATTGTCTTGCATCGCGTCCAGCCGTCAAGGCTACCCTTCGGCGCAAAAGCAGGCGGCCTTGACGGCTCCAGACCGCGATGCCCACAAAGCATCCCTCATATGAGGGAATGGCGCGCATGTTCAGGCTAGTTTGCCCGAAACCGGACATTCTTACTTTGCCAGGGAATAGGACATTTTCATTTTGCCTTGACAAGATAGTGGTTCGCAATTGACACATCGATTCGCGATTGATACTATCTGAAGCAACTAAGGAGTTTCAGATCCTAATGAAACTGAATCGCAGAAACCTTCTTCGAAACCTGGCCGGAATGGCCGGGATCTTCAAGCTCACCGAAGGCGCAGTCCCCGCCCAACGAAACCTCAACCGCAACTCATCGCCCAGCGCGCTGAAGATCACCGACATGCGGTTTGCCCTGGTCGCTTCCAACTACGACTACCCCATCATTCGCATCGATACCAACCAGGGCGTCTACGGACTCGGCGAAGTCCGCGACGCAGGCCGCGAAGGCACCGCGCTAACGCTCAAGCCGCACCTGATCGGCCGCGACCCGCTCTCCATCGAACCAATCCTCGATAGCATCCGAAACTTCGCCAGCCACCAACGCATGGGCGGTGGCTACAGCGCGATCGATATGGCCCTTCACGACATCGCAGGCAAAGTCTACGGCGTCCCCGCGTGGCGACTGGTCGGCTCCAAATACCGCGACAAGATCCGCATCTACTGCGATACGGACCAGAGCAAAGATCCAAAGGTCTTCGCCGAGCGCATGAAAGAGCGCAAAAAGATGGGGTTCACTTTTTTCAAAATGGACCTCGGCACCAGCCTTGTGTCGCATCGCCCCGGAGCAATCAACAGCCGCGGCACAGCCACCGAGAAAGGCATCCAGTATCTCTGCGAATACGTCCAGGCCATCCGCGATGAGATCGGCTACGAAGCCCCGTTGGCTACCGATCACTTCGGAGCGCTGACCGTGAACGACAGCATCCGTTACGCACGCGCCTTCGAGCGTTACGACCTCGCCTGGGCCGAGGATATGATCCAGGTCGGCCATCTCGGCGCTGGCGGCGACGCCCCTAAAAACTGGCGCGCCTATAAGGAACTCAAAGAAGCCACGACGACTCCAATCTGCACCGGCGAGAGTCTCTTCGGATTGGAAGAAGGCTTCCGCGACCTGATCGAAAACCGCGCCGTCGATATCATTCACCCCGACCCGCTCACCTCCGGCGCAATCCGCGAAACCAAACGAATCGGCGATTTCGCCGCCATGCACGGCGTGCAGGTTGCCATCCACTTTGCCGGCTCGCCGGTCGGCTGCATGGCCGCCGTCCACATGGCCGCTACCCTGAAAGACATGCTCGCCATGGAAAACCACGCTGTCGATATTCCATGGTGGAACAGCCTCGTCAACGGACCTTCGAAACCGATCGTGGATCACGGCTTCATCACTGTGCCAGACACGCCCGGTCTCGGCGTGGAACTGAACGAAGCTGCAGTTAAGGAGCACTTGCGCAAGGGCGGCTATTTCGAGCCGACGCCGCAATACGACGACTACATTCTGGACCGCTTCCGCATCGGTGGCCCCTATCCGCATCTCGACGAAAACGGCAAACCGGTAGTCAGCCGCTAACGACATGACGAAGGTCACCGGGCGCAGTTTCGTTGGCGGCCCACTCGCCACGGCGTCGGGCCTTGGTGCCGAACTGCCATCGGAAATCCTGACCTATCCCGATGCCGAAACTGGCCGCCGCGTGAAGCAATTCACCAGCGTGGCGGCCAACAGCTATCCGCTCTACTACTTCACGCCATCGCACACCACAGATGGAAAATACTGCATCATCCACAGCGAGCGCAGCGGCTATTTCAAGATGGGTCTTTCCCGCAACGTTATGCCTGAGCCTATGACGCTCTATGTCGATGAGTATCGCAAAAAGCTGCTAATCGGCCCATGGAATAACGCCCAAAGCTCTTGTATCAGGTTTTAACACCTGATACTCTGTTAACGGAGGTGCCCTTGCACTTCATACTGTTCTCACTCGCCTGTGCCACCGCCTTAACCGCGGCCGATCCGACTTTCCTCCGCCGCTCCCTGGCGAACATTGAGCCAAAGTCAGACGACCTCACCGCCGCCGGTTCTACCGACGCATCCTACAAGCCCATCTTTGGCAAAGGCGACCTCGACTCGCGCCAACTGAAAGGCATCGTCCGCTACGGCGAACTCACTATCGGCCCCAACGGAACGTCGTCAACCGTAACCTACCCCGCGGAAGAACAGCTCTACTATGTGCTCGAAGGCGCCGCCACGCTTTTATACGCCGATGAAAAGGCCGCCATCAAGCCCAACGACTTCATGTATCTCCCACCCGGAGTCCGCCACGGTGTGGCTAACTCAGGTTTGCAGCCCATCCGCCTGCTGGTAATGGGCTACAAAATTCCGGCCGGCACAACCATAACGCCGCCGCCCAAGCCAATGATCGCCAACGCCGCCGATGTACCACTTGTTCCAGTCGCAGGTCACGGCCCAACCAGCCTCTTCAAACTGCTGATGGGAACAACAAAGAGCACGCGCGACAAACTCGCAGCGGCATCGGAAATGACCAGCCTCTTCATCATGGATTTCGCCCCCGGCGGCACCAACATTCCCCATCATCACGAAACCGAAGAAGAGATCTACTTCGTCCTGCGCGGCAAAGGCGAGATGGTCGCCGGCGGAGGCGCCGATGGCAACGAAGGCCGCTACCCCGCCAAACAAGGCGACGCGTATTTTATCCGCCTCAACACGACGGTTGGTTTCTATAGCGGCTCCAAAGAAGGCGAGCCGCACGACCTGATCCTGGCCGTCCGCTCGCGCTTCCCATTCCCCAAGAGGACTAACTAAAGGAGTCAATGATGCCATCTGAAAACCTGGTCCCGTTCCGCTGGCCGTCTGAATGGAAATCAGCTGCGCAGTTGAGCCTGGTCGCTGCAACGCCAATCAACTGCCTGCTCTGCGACAACCCCGCGGTAGCCGCCGCCGCGCGCCAAGCCGGACTAACGGTCATTGACCCAAAGACCGCCGCCCCCGCACCGCTGGCTGACGTAAAGTGGGATGCGCCCCCAGCCCCCCGTGTCATCGGTGGACTGGTCTGGCCCAGTGTTCGCATGTCGCCCAGTGCCCGTCGTGATACTGCGCAGGCCGGGCCCACAGGAGCCCCGTGGATCGACTCCAACGCCTGGGTCGCCCACCTCGCGCGCGTCCGCGCCAAGGGATCGCCGCTATGGCTCAGCTTCGAAGCGGAACAGAAGAAATCCATGTTGGATACGGCCGCCTATCTGACCGCACTTGCCGACTCCGCGGCTGCCGGAGCACGCTGGATCGTCAGCCTCGACCCGTCTCTCCAACACGGCATCGCCACCGGCAACTCCGCTGCGCTTCAAACCTGGGGCGTCATCATCCGCATGCTGCAGTTCTTTGAAGACAATCGGCGCTGGGCCGCCTGGGAACCGTGGGGCGCACTCGGAGTCCTCTCTACTTTCAAAGGCGACCACGAATTCTTCGGGCAGGAAGTGCTCAATCTCTCCGCCCGCCGCAATCTTCACTATCGCGTTCTCGATCGCACCGCACCTCCACCCGCCCGGCCGCTGGAACATCTGCGGGCGATTTTATATGTGGATGCAGAAGCCCCCACTCCGCAATGGAAAACCGCGCTCACCGAGTTTGCCCAGCAGGGAGGCCAACTCATCTTGCCTCAGTTGATCGCCGCGCAGTTCCCCGGTGCCGCCGCTGCACCCGCGGCAGTCGCTGGCTATCAGCTTCGCTCGTGCGGACGCGGCCGCATCGCCGCCGCCACTCGCGATTGGGACGACCCCTACTTCCTCGCGCAAGACGCCCACAGCCTGGTCAGCCGCATGAACGACCCCGTCCGCATCTTCAACGCCCGTTCCCTTTGGGAGCATTATTCGGAATCGCCAGACACTCGCACCGCTGTCCTGCAGCTGGTGGGCTTCTCCAGTCGCCCCTTTGATTCGGTCAGCATTCGCGCCACGCGTCCATGGAAATCGGCCACGCTCCATATGGCCGGTTCGCCGCCCACGCGCCTCAGCACCGTCACGGTCGATGGCAAAGTCGAATACCATCTGCCTGACTTTTCCAATTTCTCCGCACTGGAGTTCAACTCATGAAAACGGAATCATCCATCTTCCCCTGCAGCACACGACGCGATCTGCTCACCAAAGCGGCCAGCACCATCTTCGCTGGCTCTCTATTGCACCGCGAGGCGTGGGCTGCCGATGCACCAACTTCGCCTGTGGCGCTTTCCAAGTGCACCTCGTATGGTTCGGAAGTCCTGCCGATGTTGAGCGTCATGTTTGATCAAATCGGAGGCCTCGGCCGGTTGGTCAAGGGCAAGACCGTCGCCATCAAAGTCAACCTCACCGGAGGCCCCGAAAGCCGCATGGGCTACCTCCCCATCGGCCTCACCACTTGGACCCACCCCGTCGTCATCGGTGCCACCATCCACCTGTTGGGCAAGGCCGGCGCACGCCGCATCCGCTTGCTCGAAAGCCCCTGGAAATCGGCCGAGCCGATCGAAGAACACATGATCGGCGCTGGCTGGGATCTCTCCCACTTCACCAGCGCCGCCTCCGGAGTGGAATTCGAAAACACTAACTTCCTTGGCTTCGGCAAGAAGTACGTCCGCTTCCCCGTGCCGCGTGGAGGCCACCTTTTCCCCGCGTTCGACCTGAACCACTCTTACTACGACTGCGATGTATTCGTCTCCATCGCCAAGTTGAAGGAGCACCTCACCGCCGGCGTTACTATGTCGATGAAGAATTGCTTCGGCATCACGCCCTGCACCATCTACGGCGACAACGCCCCGGCCGATGAGGCTGGCAAATTCCCACTGGGCGGGCGCATGCCCATCCACAGCGGCAATCGCCAACCGTCGAAGTGCTCGCCGCAAGAGATCAACCCCGCCAGCCCGCGTGAAGGCGGCTATCGGGTCCCGCGCTGCGTAGCCGATCTGGTCGCTGCGCGCCCCATTCACCTGGCCATCATAGACGGCATCGAATCCCAAACCACGGTCGAAACAGTGAGCCGCAACGCGACATACGTTAAGCCCCACGTCCTGGTAGCCGGCCTTAACCCGGTCTGCGTAGACGCTGTCGGCGCGGCTGTCATGGGCTTCGACCCCATGGCCGATCGCGGCAAAGCCCCATTTGAAAAGTGCGACAACACCTTGCGCCTGGCAGAAGAACTCGGAGTAGGAACCCGCGACCTGAAGCGCATAGAAGTAATCGGCGCGCAAATCAAAAACGTAGTCTCAGAACTCCTGACCTCGCCCGCTAAACTGCCATGTGCGATGAAAACAAAATGATCCCGGAGTGAACTTGCAACGGGCCTCGGGGGTGGGTTAGAAATGAAGCATGCCG
>CAIRSA010000029.1 GCA_903881085.1 uncultured Acidobacteriia bacterium | reverse complement strand
GGCGGTCCGCCTGTCCACTTCGTTCTCAATCCCTCCCACCCGCCAAGTCGCGGCAGTGGTTACCGCTGCGCTATCATAAAGGTGACCTCATAATAAATATCCCTAGGAGAAAACATGGCAATTAAAGTAGGTATTAACGGCTTCGGCCGAATCGGCCGCAACGTTGTGCGCGCCGCTCTGAACAACCCCAACATCGAAATCGTAGCTGCGAACGATCTGACCGACACCAAGACGCTCGCCCACATGTTGAAGTACGATTCCACCCTCGGACCGCTGGGTAAAGACTGCCACGCCGATGGCGACAGCATTGTTGTTGACGGCAAGCCAATCAAGATCTTCGCTATTAAAGATCCCGCAGAGATTGACTGGAGCTCGCTCGGAGTCCAGATCGTCGTCGAATCCACCGGCCGCTTCACCGATGCCAAGGATGCCGGCAAGCACCTGCGCGGCACCGTGAAGAAGGTCATCATCTCCGCACCTGCCAAGGGCGAAGATGTCACGCTGGTTCTCGGCGTGAATAACGATGCGTATGACGCTTCCAAGCACAACATCATCTCCAACGCTTCCTGCACCACCAACTGCCTCGGCCCAGTGGCCAAGGTGCTGCATGAGAAGTTCACCATCCTCAAGGGTTCGATGACGACGATCCACAGCTACACCAACGATCAGAACGTCCTCGACTTCCCGCACAAAGATCTGCGCCGCGCCCGTGCCGCTGCCATCAACATGATCCCCACCTCCACCGGCGCCGCCAAGGCCATCGGCCTCGTGCTGCCTGAGTTGAAGGGCAAGTTGGACGGCTACGCAATGCGCGTTCCCACGCCGAACGTTTCCGTAGTGGATCTGGTTTGCATCACCGAAAAAGACACCACGGGCGAAGAAGTCAACGCCGCATTGAAAGCCGCGGCTGAAGGCGAACTGAAGGGCATCCTCGGCTACACCACCGATCTTGTGGTCTCCACGGACATGATGAAGAACCCCAACAGCTCGATCGTCGATTCCGATCTGACGAAGGTTATCGGCGGCAATCTGGTGAAGGTTGTGGCCTGGTACGACAACGAGTGGGGCTATTCGAGCCGCGTTGTTGACCTGGTTGAGTTCCTCGCTGCTAAGGGTCTGTAGTCAGCTTCGCAGTTAGTCTTAAATACAATTGCGGCCCGGCGGAAGCGATCGGCTTCTTGCCGGGCCGTAGTTTTTGCAATCAATGCGGTGGCTTCTTAGCGGCCGCTCTGGTTGTGGTTGAGGCTAACGCCTCCCGCCTTAACGGTGCTCTTCACGGCCAGCCCGCTCTGGTTATGGTTGGGGTAGATCCCGCCAGCATTTACTTTCGTCTTAATCGTCATTGTAGTTTCCTTTTTTCCTTTTCTTGAGCAGCTCTGCTGCCCTTCGAACTGTAGGGCGCAGAGACATCGGAAATTAGGACATGCAATGAAAATCTTTTTTTATCGGGATAACTCTCCGCCGGCGGCGCACCCAACCAAACTCTTTCGAACCTTGGCCGCCTGCTCCTGATCGTAGAAGCTGGAAGCCCCCACCTTCGTCCATCGTTCCCAGGTATCGAGGCTCCTGCGAAAGGCCTCGCAGGCCTTGCCGGTCTGTCCGCTGGCGCGTTCCAACTCTCCAAGAGCCGCATAACTTCGCCCTACGCAGGAAAAGGACCTCAAATCCTCTTTCGCTTCTGGCCAAAGTGCCAGCGACAATGCCAGAGACCGTTCCACATGACTGCGTGCAGAGGCGTACTCTCGTGCCCTGGTCTCCGCCGCCCCAAGCAGAAGTAGTCCTTCAATGAGTCTGCGCCGGTCCATCAACAGCAGGTTTGGCAAGCCCTCCATAAATTCCGTGCCGCGACGCAGACGCGGCAATCCTTTTTGCAGATCCTCCGTTTCGACCAAGGCCTCTCCAAACCATAGTTCAGCGCCAGCGAGGTTTCCACGCGAGACGGAACTGCCGGGGTCGGAGGCCAACAGTTGTTCGTTGATGCGAATCGCCTCCTGAAAGGAACGATAAGCCGCGGGACGGTCGCTCTGCTTCAGCAGCATGCCTCGCGCAACCAGGCAAATGGCTTTGGAATTCCGTATGGCAGAGTTTTGCGGGTCTGCCGACTCTCTGCGAACAGCCAGATCCAGGCCTTCCTTTAGGAAAGACAGGTTCCACAAGCGAGTATTCAGATCTGCCGGTCCTGCTGCCCATGACGAGCCTGGGGCGCACAAAAGAGTAATGATCGATGAGCCGTAGCGCGCATCTTCTGGATTGGCCAGAGATTGGATGATGGTCCTGGCGATGTCGAACTGCTTGATACCATCGGGCAGATTGCCACTGTTTTTAAATGCTTCGCCAATGTGATGGTGAAGCACTGCGATTCGAAAACGCAACTCGTCGCCAGGGGCCTTCGCCAACTCTTCTTCAGCCAGCTTGAGGGCTTTTTGCAGCAAAGGCAGGGCCTTTAACGGGTGCCCAGCCTCAAGTGGCGGGCGGGCGGAACTGGTATAGGCGTTGATCAGAAACCTACGGCTCCATCCGTTGCCGGCTTCGGCAGCCTCCGCTGTTGCGATGGCTTTGTTGCCCAAAGCCGCCGCTTGAGGAAGTTCACCATGCCGGATATCGATTTCGAGCAGCCCGAGATAGGCCGCGGCGAGCGATTTGCGGACACCACTGGCCGAACCAGGCTTCGCCAACAGCTTCTCGCCTAAAGCGATTGCACGAACGTAGCTGCTGCGGGCCTCTTCAACCTTGCCTTGAAATGAGCTTTGGATGCTCCCGATTGCGGCGTATGCCGCGGAAAGATCGGTCAGCACTTTCGGGTCATCTCCGGCTTCCGACGAGAGCTTTTCAAGAAATGGCAGCGTGGTCTTAACAATGTGTTCGCGGGTCTGCGTGGATGCGCCCTGCAAGCTGCCATTGACGTCGATAATGAATGCGTTCGCCAGTTGCCGGACATCCTCGAAGCGGCGCTCCGCGCGGCGAGCCTGCATCGTGCTGATCACTGCCGCTCCGATCAGTAGCGACGCAACGCCGGCGGCCCCTGCCAACTGCCACCAATAGCGGCGAAAGAACTTACTGGCCCGGTACCGGAGCGTATCCGCTTTCGCGCTGACCGGCCGGTGCTGGAGGTATCGTGCGATATCTTCTGCCAGCCGCTGCACGCCTGCATAACGCCGTGCGGGCTCCTTGCGCAGAGCCATCAAAAGAATCTGGTCCAGTTCGTCTCCTAGCCCTGGATCGGCAGGAGGCTGCTGGCAGACTACGCGGTAGAGATCCAAGACGGAAGCGTTGCCGATGTCATAGGGCTTGCGCCCGGTCAACAACTGGTAGAGGATGACGCCGAGAGAGTAAACATCCGATGCTGTCGTGATCGGCTCGCCCTTAACCTGCTCCGGACTGGCGTATTCCGGAGTCATCGCCAGCACTCCTGTTTGCGTTTGGGGCGAACCGGAATCGAGCAATTTGGCAATTCCGAAATCGAGCAGCTTCGGCTCGCCTGCCGCGGTCACCAAAATGTTGGCTGGTTTCAGATCACGATGAACAATCAGATTACGGTGCGCATATTCCACCGCTTCGCAGACTTTCAGGAACAGGCGCAGCCGGGCTTCGCGGCCAAGTCCGGCGCAGTACTGCGTAATCGGCACGCCGTCGACAAATTCCAGAACCAGGTATGGACTGCTGTCTTCGGTCTCTCCGCCATCCAGTAGACGAGCGATATTGGGATGTTCCAACGTGGCGAGCGTCTGGCGCTCCTGTAGGAAGCGCGAACGGGCGTGGTCGGAATCGAGCCCCTGCTTGATGACCTTCAACGCAACCTTCTTGTGGAAGTCGTCCACGCGGACCGCTTCGTACACCGCGCCCATGCCGCCGTGGCCAATCAGGCGCACGGCCTGGTAGTGGCCGAATTTCTCCCGTTGCTTCGCTGGCTCTCCTAGAGTGGCGGCCTCCGTGCCGATAGCGCCTACTATGAATGCATCGGTCGGCGCTTCCGAAAGATAGTATTCCACCTGAGAGCGCAGATCCGGGTCGTCCGCGCCGATGCGCGCGAGGATTGCGGCATGCGCACGCGCCGGGGCAGCATCGATCTCTTCTAAAATGTGATTGATCTGCTGCCAGCGCTCAGGAGTCATGTGGCCAGATAATCCCGCAGCCAGATTTGCGCCGTGCGCAAGTCGCGGACGATGGTGCGGTGGGCCACGTTCATAACCTCGGCGATCTCTTCGCCAGTCAGTCCGCCGAAGTAGCGCAACTCAATCACGCGCGCCTGGCGTTCATGCAGGCGTGCCAGCTCTTTCAACGCGTCATCGAGTGCCACCAGATCGCTGGAGCGTTCCGGGGCGAAGAGTTGCGCGTCGTCAAGCGCAACCGCATGCGCGCCTGCGCCACGCTTGCCGGCATTTTTCTTGCGCGCATGCTCCACTAGAATCTGCCGCATGTAATGGGCGGAGATGGCGACGAAATGCGAGCGCCCCTCGAACTCCGGCTGTTGTTGCTGCGCCATGCGCATCCAGGCTTCGTTCACCAACGCCGTTGGCTGCAGCGTGTGGCCTGGACGCTCATTGCGCATGTAACCGGCGGCCAGACGGCGCAATTCGGCCTCTACCATTGGCACCAGCAAATCCAGCGCGGCCTGGTCGCCCTGCTTCCACTTTGCTAAGAGCTGCGTGACTTCCTGGGGCGCGTCTGGTGCCATGAAATAAGTCTACAAGTTTCGGATCACCGCGCTGGTGACTTCATCAGTATAAGCCGGCCCGCCAAAATCCCCTGTCAGCGCCCTGCACAATGCCCAACCCGCCAACCAAACGCGCCGCCAGATCGGAAAAAATCTCGCAATCACAATTCGGCAGCATTACGTCAAAAGGCTCCGGCCTCGCCAAGGTGAGGGACGACAATCTGATGAAGGTTGTGGCCTGGTACGACAACGAACGGAACTACTCCAACCGCACCGGCGTCGTCGCCGCCAAGGGTCTGTAGTTCGAAATGCGTTCCCTCGCAGATACAAGGATGGCCCGGCGGAAGCGATCAGCTTCCTGCAGGCCATTTTTCATTGGGTGGCTGAACGGCTCCTTACAAGCCACTCTGGTTGTGATTGGAGGAGTAAAGGCCGCCCGCCTTTACAGTGCTCTTCACCGCGAGGCCGCCCTGATTGTGGTTGAAGCTGTCTAATCCGCCGGCCTTCACTTTGCTCTTCAGCGCCAAACCACTCTGATTGTGGTTGAAGCTGCTTAATCCGCCGGCCTTCACTTTGCTCTTCAGCGCCAAACCACTCTGGTTGTGGTTGGTGCTGCTAAGGCCGCCGGCCTTAACGGCGCTTTTTACGGCCAGACCGCCCTGATTGTGGTTGAAGCTGTTTAATCCGCCGGCATTCACTTTGCTCTTCAGCGCCAAACCACTCTGGTTGTGGTTGGAACTGCTAAGGCCCCCCGCCTTGACGGCGCTCTTCACCGCGAGACCGCCCTGATTGTGGTTCAAGGAGTTTAATCCGCCGGCATTCACTTTGCTCTTTATCGTCAGTCCGCCCTGATTGTGGTTGAAGCTGCTAAGGCCGCCCGCCTTCACCGTGCTCTTCACCGCGAGGCCGCCCTGATTGTGATTCAAGGTGTTTAATCCGCCGGCTTTCACCTTGCTCTTCACTGATACTCCGCCCTGGTTGTGATTGGTGGCAGTAAGGCCGCCCGCCTTGACAGTGCTTTTTACGGCCAGACCGCCCTGATTGTGGTTCAAGGTGCTTAGTCCGCCGGCATTCACTTTGCTCTTTATCGTCAGTCCGCCCTGATTGTGATTGGTGGTATTAAGTCCACCAGCCTTAACAGTGCTCTTCACCGCGAGGCCGCCCTGATTGTGGTTCAAGGTGTTTAATCCGCCAGCCTTCACCTTGCTCTTCACTGCTACTCCACCCTGGTTGTGGTTGTAGCTATTCAGCCCGCCGGCATTCACTCTGCTTTTGATTGTCATGGTATTTCCCCTTTTTGTTGAGCAGCTCAGCTGCCTTTCAACCTGTAGGGCGCAGGGAAATCGGAAATTGCACCATGCAAACAAAACTATTTTTTGCCAGGTCCCGTCGCTACCGCTGGCAAAGCCAATCAAACGCCAACACACCTTGCCAGCGTGCAGCCGGGGAACCCGTCTCTGGCCGCAGTCATACATCCGCCATCGGCGCCAAGGCTTCAGCCTACCTACAAATTCCGGATCACCGCGTCAGTAAACTCGTCCGTATGGGCCGACCCGCCAACATCCTTCGTAAGGTGCTTGCCTTCGATATACGTCTGCTCGATTCCCTTGGTCAGCCGCACCGCCGCATCTTCCTCACCCAGATACCGCAGCATCATCGCCGCCGAACTCATCAGCGCAGTGGGGTTAGCCAGGCCGCGACCGGCAATGTCGGGCGCGCTGCCGTGAACCGCTTCGAACACGGCCACATTCTCGCCCATATTCGCTCCGGGCACGATGCCAAGGCCGCCCACCAGGCCCGCCGCCAGATCGGAAACAATATCGCCATACAGATTCGGCAGCAGCAGCACGTCGAACTGCTCCGGCCGCATCACCAACTGCATGGATGCGTTGTCGACAATCAATTCCTGATACGTGATCTGCGGATGCATCGCCGCTACCTCGCGGCAGCAGCGCAGAAACAGGCCGTCGCTCAGCTTCATGATGTTGGCCTTGTGCACGGCGGCAATCTTCTTGCGCCCGTGCTTCACCGCGTAGTTGAACGCGTAGTGCGCAATGCGCATCGAAGCGTAGCGCGTGATGATCTTCAAGCTCTCAACCACGTCGGTAACGATTTCGTGCTCGAGGCCGGAGTACAGATCCTCGGTGTTCTCGCGAAAAATCACCATGTCGATCTTCACGTCGTTATAACGCGTCTTCAACCCTGGCACCGTTCGCACGGGCCGCACGTTGGCAAACAGATCGAGCTTCTTGCGCAGCGCTACGTTCACGCTCTTGAAGCCACCGGCCACTGGCGTGGTAATAGGTCCCTTCAGCCCGACGCGCGTATCGTTCAGCGAATCGAGCACATGGGCAGGCAGTTCCTTGCCTGCCTCTATGATGATGTCTGCAGTGAGTTCCTTGCGTTCCCACTGAATATCGACGCCGGTTGCGTTCACGGCGCGCATGGCGGCTTCGGCCACTTCGGGTCCGATGCCGTCGCCTGGAATAATAGTTACACGATGGGGCACAACTTCATTGTAGCTATCGTGGGAAAATAGAAGTTTCATGCCACAAATCAAACGCGCTCTTTTGAGCGTCACCGATAAAACCGGAATCGCCGATTTTGCGCGCGGACTCGCCGCATTGGGCGTTGAGCTCGTCTCCACCGGTGGGACCGCCCGCTCGCTGACGGATGCCGGGCTTGCCGTGCAGGACGTCGCCGACCTCACCGGCTTCCCTGAAATGCTCGATGGCCGCGTGAAGACCATCCACCCCCGCGTTGCCGGCGGTATGCTCGCCATGCGTTCGAAGCCCGAGCATATGGCTGCGCTGGCCGAGCACAACATCCAGACCATCGATATGGTGGTGGTTAACCTCTACGAATTCGAAAAGGTGGCCGCCCGCAAAGATGCGCACTTGGAAGAGATCATCGAAAACATCGATATCGGCGGTCCAACAATGATCCGCGCCGCGGCGAAGAACTATCAGGACGTGGCCGTTGTCACCTCTGCCGCCGACTACGCGCCGCTGCTCGAAGAGCTGCGCAGTACCGGCGAACTCTCCGCCGCCACGCATTGGCGCTTGATGAAGGCCGCGTTCGCCATGACCGCCGCCTATGATCGCGCCGTGAGCGCGAAGCTCGAAAGTATCGATGCGCCGGAAGAGCCGCTGCCCGCCATCCTCGACATCCGCGCCCCACGTGCAATGAGCCTCCGCTACGGCGAAAATCCGCATCAGAGCGCCGCGCTTTATTCCACTAACCGCGGTGGCATCGCCGGTGGCCAACAGCTGCAAGGCAAGGAACTCAGCTACAACAATCTGGTGGATCTCGACGCCGCCTGGCAACTCGTCCTCGAATTCACGCAGCCCGCCTCGGCAATCATTAAACACACCAACCCCTGCGGCTGCGCCGAACAGGCCACGCTCGCCGAAAGTTATCGCAAGGCCTTCGAGGCCGACCCCATCTCCGCATTTGGTGGCGTGCTCGCGTTCAATCGCGAACTCGATGGCGAAACGGCGCAGGAGGTCGCAAAGACCTTCATCGAAGCCATCGCCGCGCCCGCGTTTTCCGCTGAAGCCCTGGCAATCCTGGCCGCAAAAAAGAATCTGCGCCTTGTAAAGGTGACGCCGGAACTCGATCCGCTCGTGATCAAATCCATCACCGGCGGCTTCCTCGCCCAAACGGCCGACACGCACAAACTCGACCGCTCGCAAGCCAAGGTGGTCACCAAGCGTGCGCCCACGGAAGAAGAGTGGGTGGCGCTGGAGTTCGGCTGGAAAGTGGTGAAGCACGTGAAGTCAAACGCCATTGTCTATGCGCGCGCCGGCCAATCGGTCAGCGCCGGAGCAGGGCAGATGAGCCGCGTCGATTCGGTCAAAGTCGGCGCCATGAAAGCCGTGCTGCCGCTCGAAGGCTCGGTCGTCGCCTCCGACGCGTTCTTCCCCTTCCCCGATGGCCTGGAGCAAGCCGCAGCACACGGCATCACCGCGGCGATTGAGCCCGGTGGCTCCGTAAAAGATGCAGACGTCATTGCCGCCGCCGATAGACTTGGCCTGGCAATGGTCTTCACCGGAGTTCGCCACTTCAGGCATTAAACATGAACCGCTCCCTCACGGTCGCGGCTCGGTGCGTGG
>CAIRSA010000028.1 GCA_903881085.1 uncultured Acidobacteriia bacterium | reverse complement strand
GCTCAAGGCGCAGTGCCATTGAAGGGCTGATCGCAGCCCGCCCATTGACTACCTTGGACAAAGTCGTCCGGTCGACGCCCAAATGGGCAGCTGCTTCGTAACCGGTAACCACGCGGCGTACTTGTCGAGCGCTGATCGAGGCGGACAATACCGCTCCAGTATTCCACTGGAGCAGTCTGATGTCGCCAGAACGCCGCGTAGTTACCGGTTACGTTACCGCTTACGCCGGGCGGGCGCGGTCCATGACGGCGGTCGCGGCGTGAGTTGGCGAGTCATTGATCAAGCGCCGAACGAAGATGTTGAGGTGGAACTCTGGAAAAGTCGCTTCGGGATCGTGCAGCGGCTGGCCCAGGAAGGCCTGGATGCCGTTGAAATTTAGCCCGTCGAAGACATGGATGCGGTCGCTCGAATAGAACGGCTCACCTCGGATTGCCTGGTTATTGGTGATGATCTTCTTGCCGGCGCACAGGTTCTCGATTGTACGCATGGTGTAGCCAACTTGGTGGTGATTGGCAAAGTCGAACGCAGCCGACGCGGTCTCGACCATGTCGATGAAAGCGGTCTGCCGAATCGACCACAGCGATACGTCCATTGGCAAGTAGCCCCGGCGCATCAACAGCGTCAGTGCATGGGTGCTTCCCATTAGGTAGGACTTGAATTCGATGTCGTGCTGGTTGCAATGGCGTTTGAATGCATGGATGGCTTCGTAGCGCTTCGGGTTGACGATGTTGCCCACCGTGTACACCGCCTGGCCAGTGGCGTCACGCCGCCGCAGTCCCTGGAAGGCCGGGATGCAGAACAGCGGCAGGTAGTGCAGCCCCAGCGTCTTGGCGTCATGTGGGTCGAAGGTGTAGACCCGGTCAAAGTGGTGCAAGTAAGGTCGGTAGTCGTGGTTGCTAACTGCGTCCCAGTTGTAGAGCACAAACTCGGCGGCCGGCTGGCCCTGGCGTAGCGCGGCCAAGTTGGTCTGCGACATCTGGTGCACCTGGATGAACAGTACCAGGTCGGCATGGTAGTCCTGCTCGGACGCCAAGATGCTGGCGTGGTAGCGATCCAATGCAGCCGTGTAACGCGTTGGCTCAAACTTGCGCAAAATCTTGAGCCACGGCTGGCCGGGCTGGATGTCATGGAAGTGCACCTGATGGCCTTGCACACGCAGCTCCCGTACGATCTCGTGTGTGTAGCTGTGGTAGTTCAGTCCGATCAACAGAATCTTCTTGGTCATGAGGCAGGCGATCGTGGCATGGGTGGGCGGGTCGGCGTGGTATCAAAACTGCCGTCGGGCTGCGTTGTGCGCCAGACTTGGTCGATGGGGTCATAACGCCGGATGATGACAGCCGGTGCGCCCACCGCTACGCAATGGTCGGGTATGTCACGTGTGACCACCGAGTTAGCGCCGATCACGCAGTGGCGGCCCACGCGCACGCCTAGCACACAGACGTTGTGGCCCAGCCAACTGCCGTCGCCGATCTCCACCACGCCGTTCTGCACAATGGGTTGGTGCATGATGGGTACATCGGGATTGCGGTAGCCGTGCAGGTTGTCGGAAATATAGACGTTGTTAGCTGTCAGCACATTGGTGCCCAACACCACGCGCTGCGTAGCGTAGATGTGGTTGAAGCGGCCGATACAGCTGCCGGCACCGATCTGTAGCAGGCAATCGGTATGGCCCGTGTGCGGCAACGCAGCCAGATAGGTCTTGTAGGCGATGTAAACATCGTCGCCGAGCGCGATGTTCTGCGCCCCGTCCACCCCTGCTGGAAAAATGACCGCCGTGCCACGCCCGAAGCACTTAAAGCGTCCGCCAAACACAAGGCGGAACAACCCCACGTACAGCGACACAGGCCAGCGCAGCATCACTAGGAGGTCCTCTGGGCGGGGCGTACAGGCTGTACCAACTGTTCGGGCTGTGCAACGAATTGATGCACCGGCGCGCCCCATGCACGCCGTGTTGCGGGCAGCACCAAGAACGCGCTGAACACTATGAGCAAGAAGAATGGCGTGAACAGGAGCGCCTCACCAAACAGCGACAAGGTCAGCCACAGCCCAATCAGAGTTCGGTGCCTGAACAGCTTCTGCCGGAACAGTCCGAAGGCGAAGACCAGGCCAAGCGGTATACCCAGGCTGTAGAACAACTGCACCAGGCCGTTGGATGTGGGACGCTCCTGCGACTGCGCCATGGTCAGCAAGGTGTCCGCGAAGCCAAACCTCCCCGATGCCGCCAAGTAACGGTCGACCTCAAACCCAATGCCCAACAAAGGATTCTCGACAACGATGTTCATCCCGGTGAGCAGGTCGTACTCACGCGCCCAAGATGAGCCCTGGGCCGCACCGAAGAGCTTCTCGGTGATATTGTCGTAGCCTAGGTAGAGCATGGGCGGCGCCAGTACCAGGGCGATCGCTGCCGCTGCCGCCCTGCGCCGCAGCGTGCCGACAGCCAGGTGTTTAAACAAGGCGGTGCCCAACAGCAGCAGGCAGATCACCATGCCAGTGGTCGACTGAGTGGACAGCACCGCCAACACTGCCAGCACCACCTGAAGCCTTTGGCGCAAGACAAACAGCGCCAAGTACAGGTACAGGTTGAGGTAGATTTGGAATACACCGGGCTCGAAGAAGAAACCGTCGGGCCGGATCAAGCTGGTCAGGCCGTCGACGATGATGTGGTAATTGAACAGCCCAAGCAGCGTCAGGTACTGCTGTTCGCCGATAGCCAGCGGCGTGAACAAGACGCCCACCGTATGCGCCAACAGCACGGTGACAATGGCCTGCCATGCCATGGGCTGCAGCAGAACGCGCAGGTCGCGTGCCAGCGACCCGGCCGGCGCGCTCAGGTAGCACTGCAGCAGCAGTAGCGCCGCAAGATAGTTGGCAAAACGGCTGACCAGCGAGGCGACGCTGACCGGCCCCGGCCGCACCAGCGTGACAACTAGCAACACCGCCAGGAGAATCAACAGTGCGAACATATGTCGGTGCGTGAGAAGGCGAATGCTGGTGATCATCAGACAAAGCGCCATAATTAGCAGAAGGATAGGCTCCCGCGGAAACAACAGCATGCCACCGCTAATTAGCATGGATAGAAACAAAGCCAATCGACGTGCGAACACGTGACGATCGCTGAGCACTTTTATATCTGGGAAAGATTCAATGAACATGGGATCAGGCTGCTACATTTGAGCGCACATAAAAATACAGATAATTTCTATTCTTTATCATGTTTTTTTACAAAAGCCTCAATGTTTTCAAATTCTACCAAATTCCTTCGAATTTTTTCCTCATCCCAATCCCACCAATTAATTCGCAACAATGCAGCAATAATATTTTCATTGAATCGGTATTTAATGTGTTTAGCAGGGTTGCCACCGACAATTGAATATGGATTTACATTTTTCGTAACTACAGAATTGGCAGCAATAACAGCACCGTCGCCAATGGTAACGCCCCGCATAACAAAACTCCCCATTCCGATCCACACGTCGTTTCCAATTACTGGCGGATGCTTTTGAGGCTGTAAAAGACTGCCGCCACAAAACCCATAAACAGGATCCAGAATAATGGGGTGGGTGGTAACGAACTGATGGTTATGATCAGAAACCCCAATTGTTGTCACTCTAGCGATTGAGCAAAATTTACCAATCACAGCGGCTTCCACATAAGCGCGCGGTCCGCTGATGTAGGAGTAGTCTCCAATGCTGACGTCGGGACCAACTTCGCTTCCAGCCCGAATAATGACGTTCTTGCCAATTATTGTCTTGAACGCCACAGAATACGACTCTACCATGTGGTTTCTATGCCGATTCATCAATGCCCAATATAGCGGCGCAAAAATAAGCCTAACCAATTTTCTCATTTTTTTATTCCCCGATAATGGCACCCGAGTCTTTCATCGTGACTCAACCACTGAAAAGAGATAATTTCGGCGTAAGAACAACGGTACCATGATTATCAGGCCTGCCACGATATAGCCGGCACTCTTGGCAACCGCCGCAAATTCTAGACTCAATTTGTCCGTTGCCACTGCTACGGCCAATAGTGCAGTATTAACGATTAGCGCAATCGCGCCAAACAAAAAAATGGGGAACATCCTGCGGGTGGATTGCAGCACCAGCGCCGCGCTGTCAAAACATGTCAGCGCCACCAGGCCGGGTAGTGAAAAGAATACCAAACGCTCTTGCCCGCTGAAGTTCACTAGAAAGGTGTTTATAGCCCAACCCAGCAGCAACGCTGTCAACGATACAAGGGCAATGATGTACAGCAACAGCGCATTCAGGTGACGACGAACGATCGCCAGAAATACTTGTTGGTTGCCTCCCTCATAGGCACGTATCGCCTTTGGGAAGAATAAATTGAGCAATGAAACAGGCACTAGGCTGAAAATCATGGCATAAATCATCACGATGTAATAGCGGCCAAGAGGCTCGGCACCCATGTCAAAGATAATAAACCAGCGTTCGATCTGTATGTTCACCAAAGTAAGAACGCCTGCACAAAAGGGAAAAAAACCCAAAGCGAGTATCTTTCGCAGGATCTTATTTTCCAGCGACGGCCTCGGACGGATGGCAGGGTTGAACATCAGCGCCAGCACAGTCACCACCACCGGCTGAATCAACACCGCAAGCAGCGCAAGATGTAGCCCCATCGTTCCGGCAAAAATAGCCACCAACAACGAACCGATTGCAGCGACCAGGTTGATCAGGTTGGACAAGCCTAGCCGACCCTCTGCTACGAGCGTATTGTTCGCCCACGTTGAAGATAAGGTGGATATACCCGTTGCAATTCCGAACACAACTGTTTCAAAATGAATGGGGCTACCGGCAGGCAAACCTGTCTGGCCAGCAACAAGAAGCCCTATCA
Source organism: uncultured Acidobacteriia bacterium (assembly GCA_903881085.1). GTDB lineage: Bacteria > Acidobacteriota > Terriglobia > Bryobacterales > Bryobacteraceae > CAIRSA01. Next base: position 12,523 of record CAIRSA010000028.1, on the reverse strand, counting down.
ATAAAAGTGCTCCCAGAATCGTCAGGCTCGTAAAGACGTTGTTGTTCACACGACGGTTCGTTATTGAATCGCCGCTGGCGTAGATCCGATATCCGCCATTAATTAGCCCGAATTGAAGCATGCCAACTGACATGCTGATGGTCTGCATTAGGGCAATCTGACCTAGATCTCCTTGCCCCATCAGCCGCATGAACAGCACGTTACGCAAAAATCCCAGCCCGCTAATGAAGACGTTGGCGGCTACATAACCAAGCCGAAGTCCAAGAAGTGTTTTTGTGAAATTAATGCGAGACATTCAACTTACTGCTACATACTTCAAAATCGAATGTGCAATTTTTTTGGTGTTTGCATCCAGATTGATCCCATACTGCAGGGCTCTGCCCGCGAAGTAATCCACCATACCTTCGCTGAGAGAATCAAGGTATGCCGCCACGAATTGATATAGCTCATCGTCGTCTTGGTATAGGCTGTCGCGCTTGCTATATATCGCTTCGCGAAGGTCCCTTACATGGTGAATGTAGTTAACCCGGGAACACACGCCGTAAAAGGTCTTGCTCAAGGTATAAACCTGCTTGCCCATTAGAAGTGCCTCAAACCCGGCAGTGCCATTTATCGTAATCACACCGATCGCGTGATTGATAATCTGCTTTCCGGGCACGTCGTGCCGGATTAATCGGATGTTGGGTATCCTCTGAAATGCTTTAAAGTCGTCTGCAGAACGATAGCCGAAAGCGTGAGGATGATCTTTTACATACAAAAATGTGTTTGGCGGAAGCTGGGCGGCGATGTTCTCTATCAGCTTTACCTGATTTCGGTAAAGTCCCTGCCCTTGATACAGGACAACGGCTTCCGGTTCCAGGTGCAATGGGTAATAGTAATAGGGCACGTCTGGTTCGAACTCACAGAACGTCACCTCAACCGCGTAGCGCAGCAGATTGATCAATTTTTTGCCACTCAAGTCCTGTAGCAGATCCCAGTGATCAATGTTGTCTGTGCAGCGGTCGAATCGCCTAGCCTGGAACAACCGCCGTAGGTGGGCATGCAGGGTGCCACCGAGCAGCCGCGTCCAAGAGCTATCTGGCACGATTTGGTTACCTAGGTAGACAGTGAGTTCCCCGCGGAAATTACTTATAAAGTCGTCACAACGCCCTCGGTCGAATATTTTTGCACGGTGCACGTAGAAACTGTAGTTGCGTTCTAACTGCGGGCAAGTGAAGTCAAAGCCGGTCATTAATAGGTAACTCAGATCGCCATATTCACCCTTGACCATTATTTGATAAATATATTGAGCCCCTTGTTTCAGACATAGCAATGCTGATATGAAATTCATCATCAATGAGGTCGGTTCATGCATCACATAGTCGATATGATGATCTACAAGAAATTTCTTCCAGAATCTATAATAAACGACCGTAAGCTTCAGGCTCTCGCTGTAGCTCAGAAGGGTGAATCCCCGATCACTTTGGATAGCGCCATTTAGATTAAATGCACCTTTTGTCTGCTCGATGATAATAGAATCAACAGCCTCAATTTCAGTCGTGGATGGAATATCTATCTCATTCCATATGCGCTTGATCTCATCTTTGAATGTAATGACAGGTTCCGTCACACCATAACGAAGTAGGCTATCGCGTTCGTCTGGTCCATAGGCCAAATGGACTATTTTTATTTTGCCTTCAAGCTCTTTTGATAAAGGCCCATACATATCGGTAAGTTCAAGTCTATGAAAAAGAACAATGGTTTTCAAAAAAATTCTCAAATGTCTTGTTGATAGGAAATCCTGAATTTAGGATTTGATCATTAATTCGGACAATTTATATACGGAAATAAGATACGATTTCGGGCATTTCTGCCGGAGTCAGTTCATCATATAAAGAAAATAAAAAATAAAGGCATTCGATGTCCGGCATCTCCGCATTATTTATCTCTGCAGAACGGCTAATTTAAAAATTGGTAATTTCTAGCTATGCGAACAACGCAGCTACTAGTGCATCAAGAAGTTATTCAGTATGCCCAACCCCACTTCGCCGCTCTTTTCCGGGTGAAACTGGCAGCCCATTACATTGTTTCGCTGTAACACCGCGGAAATTGGAATCCCACCATAGTTGCAGTCTGCCAGTCGATGCGCAGGCGACGCAGGCACGGCCATGAATGAGTGTACGAAGTACACGGCTTCGCCAGGCTCGATGTCGGCGAGGAGACCGCCCTGCCACGAGTCGCGCTGCACCGGTAATACCAGATCGTTCCAGCCGATGTGGGGAATCTTAAGCGGCGCACCTTTTGTCGTCATGGCTGGAATCTTCACCACGTGCCCTGGGATCAGACCCAACCCATCCGTGATACCGAATTCTTCGCTTTTATCTAACAGCATTTGCATGCCTAGGCATATGCCCAGTAATGGCGTGCCTGCGGCCGCTACCTGACGCACTATGGCATCCAAGCCTTTGTCCTGCAGAGCACGCATACCGTCAGCGAATGCTCCAACACCAGGCAGCACTACCCTGCCTGAGGCGAGTATGCTTCTAGGGTCTGATGTGACAGTAACTTTTGCACCACAATGCTCTAGTGCCCTACTGACACTGAGTAAGTTGCCTACGCCATAATCGATCACCGTAACTTCAATCATTGCCATACTTTCTGACGTGCAAACCCGCACTGCGCGCTGCTTCACGAATTTCCCCGATGGTGGCTCTACAGTAATGGACCATGTCAGCCATCGCAACTGCATCGGCACCACCCGTTTTCACCACATCAACCATGTGCTCTGGTTTTCCCATGCCGCCACTGGCAATAACCGGCACCGATACTTCACCTGTCACGGTGCGAACTAGCGCAACATCAAAACCCTTCTGCGTACCTTCTTGATCGACAGAAGTCAGCAGCACCTCGCCTGCCCCGAGTGCAACACCGCGTTTGACCCACTCGATGGCGTCCAGGCCTGTATCTTCTCGGCCGTAGTCTGTATAGGCCTCCCAACGATCTGGGCCAACACGTTTTGCCTCGACAGACAACACCATGCATTGGCTACCAAACTTGCGGGCTATATCGGTGATCAAGTTCGGATTGGCGACCGCAGCGGTATTGATTGCAACCTTGTCAGCACCGCAGCGTAAAATGTGCATTGCATCGTCAATTGAACGAATCCCACCACCTACTGTCATTGGAATAAATACGTCTTGTGCTGCTCTCTGGACAATGTCGCCCAAGCTGTTGCGGCCATAAAGACTGGCAACGCAGTCGATATATATGAGCTCGTCAGCACCTTGCTCGTAATAGCGCTTGGCGTAGTCATTCGGCTGTCCAATAACACGCAGTCCTTCAAGATGGATTCCCTTAATCAGATTTGGCCCTTTGATATCCAGCCGTGCAATTAGCCTGGTGTTTCTCACGCCACTTTCCCAACCTCATCCCATGGTGAATAACGAAGCTTCCATTCCCCATCAACTACTTGCCATAGATGTGGAGATCGGAACCGGTCGCAGTGCGCCAAAAATTCTTCGCGCGACATACCGATATATTCAAAAAATTCTCTTTCGTAGCGTGCTGGGTATTCGCCCTCATACCGTTTCATGAGAGCAATAGCTTCATTTTTATCAATGTGGTGGTTGCGAATTTCTTGGGCCGAATCCATCATCGCCCGCCCCACACCAAACTTAATCCAGCGGGTAAAGTAGAAGAAACCATCCACTTTATCGTCCAAACTGTTGTACTTTGAGTAGGTGCCTTCTGTGCGTACAGGGTTGGCTTCGAAACCGGTGTTTTCAACCGCGTAGTAATAGGCTTCTTGCGGGATCCATCGCTTGTAATAGCCTAGATATTTGAATGCAATACCCTTTCGGACTAGCTCTTCCGGAACCACGGGCAGGTAGCTTTTCAAATCAGTCAAATCGACACCTTCATCCAGGTACTCGCCGATTTTTTTACCTCCAAGGAAAATGTCACGCACATCGCGCCGACCTATGAAATCCAGCGAAAAACCCTCGCCATCACCAAACTCCAAATTATCTGAATAATTTGAAGTTTTGTGCGATATTTTCTCGCCGTACTCACCGGGCATCTCCCCGTAAAAGATAAGCGGTATATTAAATTGCGCAGCCATTTTTGCAACGAAGGTCTTTTGACCCAAGATAAACGGCTGGAATGGGTGTAATAGATTGATCGTCGCATTCCGAGTTAGCAGTCGATGGATCTTACCGTTGGGGGTGTAAAGGAAGTTATCAAACCCACCAACATGCAGCCATTGTTGAAAATTCTTCCAGCCAATGTCTGTGTAGAGGTGGGGCGACCATGTCACTGTAAGTGGGTGCATACCGTATTTGTATTTGAGCAAATGCGACTGCATGGCGCTATCTTTGCCGCCACTACCACCAACGATGCAGTCGTAACTGCCATCGCCGCGGCGAAATTGATTGCATAGTTCGAGCAATTCGCGCTCACGTTCATCCCAATCAATTTCACCGGTCTCTTTTAGCGTATTGAAACGGCAGGCATGACACACACCTTCTTCGTCAAAACTCAGCGTCGTTTTTATGGACTCTTTGCTATGTGAATACTCATTGCTCGACATGGGCTGCTGATTGGACATATTGCAGATTTTGCAAAACTTCACATGACGCGGCATACCGTAAAGCACTTCTAACTCAGCATCCGGCTTTGTAAAGCGTGAGAGGTCAATGCCATGGCTCGGTCCAATCTTCATAATACTTTCCTGTGAAATATCTGTTTAGTTCGTAATGGGCGCGCTCTCGTTGCGTGCTTTTTCTAGATCAGCTGGGCGACCAACGTCCAGCCACGGTTCATGCATTGGGTAAACAATTGTGCGGGCTTGCTTTTCTTGCACGCGCGCAAATAGTGTGGGCATATCGACGCGCTCATTGGAATCAATTGAGTCAAGCACATCGGGCTCAAGCACATAGATACCAGCATTGATATGGCTGCGCGCGACAGGTTTTTCTTCAAAACCGATGATATCTACACCATTTGTTTTGACTACTCCAAAAGGATGTTGCCATTCGTGCAAGCGCACCGCCATTGTTGCCGATGCACTGTGCCTGATGTGAAAATCAAGCAGTTCTCCGTAGTGGATGTCGGTAAGCACATCCCCATTGGTAACTAGGAACGGTTCCGTGGGGCGGGTTCGTAACAGCCCCAGCGCGCCTGCAGTGCCCAGAGGTACATTTTCGCGCAAGTATTCAATCGTTACTTGCAGCTTTTTACCATCACCAAAATGATCCTCAATCATTTGACCTAGATAGTGAATGGCAAAAACAAAGTGCTCGAACCCCTCAGCCTTTGCACGTTCGATAATATGCTCCAGCATAGGCTTTCCAGCAATTGGTAGCAGTGGCTTGGGGCAGTTTTCCGTGTATTCGCCCAAACGTGTTCCGCGCCCGCCCGCCATGATCACCATTACATTCGATCGCCTACTTGGAGTTAGCAGCTCGTCCCACAAGTGAAGACCCACTACGAACCGGTTGGCGTCGACCACTGGCAGTTGGTGAAATTTGTTTGCCTGCATTAATTGGAGCACGGTGTCACGACCCCACTGGGGTGGGACTACCAAAGGTTCGTAATGAATAATGCTTTCAACCGTGCTGCTCATTTCAAGACCGCGCAACAAACCGCGGCGAATGTCACCATCTGTCAGAGTGCCGAGCAGTCGACCATCCTCAGCTACAACAATCACGATCTGAAGTGAGGACTCATCAAGGCAACATATCGCCTGATGTAATGTGGCTTTAGCCGTAAGTAGCGCTTTGCGCCAGGAATCCGTAGGCATGTTATTTGGGCTCAATATCGTAAAAAGACTTCTTCAAAAGGTCAGTTAAATCCTGGTTACGCAGGATTTGAAGAATCTTTTGGCTCGCGCCTCCATTACCATAGGGGTTGACTACCGATCGCAAAGTCTGCCTGAACTCGACGTTGTAAAGCTTGCCAATGGCATCGAAAATAGCTTGGCTTTGCGGTGCACAGTCGATTACGCTTTGCGCTCTAAGCCGACCACGCTGCCGGTCGCCAATGTTTACGGTACCTGTTGCCAAACTGGGAACTTCTGCCAATCCGCTGGAGGAATTGCCAACTACACCGTCGACAAGCTTGACGGCAGATAGAAAACGAAGTTGTCCCAGCGACGCATAGGCGCGTGCGTGTATGTGCGTAGCGACAAAATTTTCAACCATGTCAATGAGTTCGCGGCCACCATTGTCAGCGTTTGGCATGGTGAAGATTAAGTGTGTTTCCTCACCTAACTTTTCTAACGCAGCTAAAAGCTCTGCCATCTGTTGCGCGGAACTAAGATTTTCCAGCGTAACAGGGTGAAATGTTATTAACAGATTTTTGAGCCCAAGCTTAAAGTCAAGAGACTCTTCCAACTCTGTACGGTCAAGAAGTTGTAGGCGCTTGATATTGTCAATGCCAAGCCCGCCAACAAGAAAAACTCTTTCAGGTTGTTCGCCAAGCTGAATCACTCGCTGGCGATATTCTTCTGCCGCCACAAAGTGCAAGTGCGACATCTTGGTGATCGAGTGGCGAAGCGCTTCGTCGAAAGCGCCTTCTGTCGTTTCGCCACCATGTAAATGCGCTACCGGTATGCGTCCAACCAAGGCGGCTGATACAGCAGCAAATATTTCAAACCGATCGCCCACCACCACAATCAAGTCGGGTTGCAATTCATTCAACACGTCGGCAAAGCCAATCATCCCCAAGCCCATGGATTTAGCAATACCCACTGAAGTATCTGAGCTGGTCAACATTTCGACCTTACGGTCAATTTGAAAACCGTCTCTTTCAATCTCGCGGAAGGTAAGACCAAACTCGGGCGACAAGTGCATGCCAGTGGCGATGATTTGCAGCGTCAGCGCAGCATCGTCTTTGATGCCTTGCAGTACCCAGCGCATCAGGCCATATTCGGCACGGCTGCCAGTGATGACGCAGATTTTGCGATTCATAGTTCTATCAAATCGTCAGCAGCGAAGTTGCGCGGTGCAACGTGCCCTATTACCTCATCCCAACGCATGGGCGAGATGCCTGTACCGGGGCGCTTTGTGGTGACGTTTTGTGCAGTGAATACATGCCCAGCCTGTATCGCGTGACTTGCAACCAGGGACTTGCGAGCTATGGGCTTGTTCCGTGTCTCACTTGGGGTAAGCCGTTTAATGCCATCACCCAACGCAACTTCAATATTTCGAATGGCGGCCACCATGGACTTTAGTTCTGCCGGCTCTAAGCTGGCTTGATGGTCGGGGCCGGGCAAGTTGCGGTCCAGTGTGAAGTGCTTTTCGATAACCGTTGCACCCATGGCCACTGCGGCAGTTGCTACTTCAATGCCCTGGGTGTGGTCGGAATAACCCACTGCCACACCGAAGACGGCATGGATGCTTTGCATGGCGCGCAAGTTGACTTCTGCCATGGGTGTTGGGTATTCGGTGGTGCAGTGCAACACTGTGATGCTGGTGCGTGGTGTGCCTGCAAGCTCCAAAACATCAATGGCAGCCTCTATGTCGCCCAATGTCGCCATTCCGGTGGACAGAATGGTGTTTTTGCCAAGCTGACCGATGTGGCGCAGATACGGCAGATTGGTGATTTCACCAGACGGTATTTTGAAACGATCTTGGCCAAGTCCCAGCAGCAAGTCAATGCTTTCTATGTCAAAACCAGTCGACAAAAAACCGATGTTACGCGTGGCACAGTGGGCAATGAGTGCATGGTGCATTGCCTCAGTGAGTTCCAGGCGTTGAAGCATGTCATGCTGCGACTCTTTGCCATCTGTGGTTTGGGTCTGGTAGTCAGCCTTTTTGGCACCGCGGGTGACTTGACGGCTGGCGCTGAAAGTTTGGAATTTGACCAAATCGGCCCCGGCGTCCGCAGCCGCGTCAATCAACTGCCTAGCTAAGCCGAGGTCGCCATTGTGGTTGACACCTGCTTCGGCGATGATAAGTGTTCGCTTGATCATGATATCTTGTACCCGGCATATTGGGCGTTATCTGGCAGGTTGTGACGAACTGCGAGGCCCATACCTACCACACAATTCTGCCCAAGTGACGCACCCTCCTTGATGATGCTACCGCTGCCAACAAAGCAACCAGATCCGATGGCTGTGTTGCCGTTGACGATAGCGCCCGTTGAAATATGGCAATGGTCAGCTATGGTCACATCATGCTCAATTAAGGCACATGTATTGATGATGCAGTTTTTCCCCACGTTGGCACCGGCATTGACTATGGCACCATGCATCACGATCGTGCCAGCGCCTATGGATGCATGACGGGAAACATAAGCAGTAGGCGCAATGATGGTTGGCAACTGATACCCAAGTGCTCCGACCTGCTGATATAGCCGGGTGCGATGTGCGGGTGTTTTAATTTGGCCCAATGTGATCAGTGCATATGGAGTGGTTTTGGCAAGCTTAGGCAAATCGGCATCAGTGCCTATCACGGCATAACCAAGATGATGGTCATGCATCTCGTCTGGCATGCCGATCAACCCGGAAATTTGGTAGCCACCATGCTGCTCGATGACATCGATACACGCATGAGCGTGGCCCCCGGCACCAATCAAGATCAGACCAAGCTTGCTCATGGGGCTACCGTACCAAGGCCAGAACTGCTGGGGATGTTGATCACTCGCTGCTCTAGCGATTCGGCCACTGGCAAGGGTGCGCTAGGCGAGTTGGCATACATGGGCAGACGGTTCATCAGCGCCCAGATCGGGCGCGTCATCAGGCCCGAGTCGTTGGTAGCAGCCAACACGGCATCGCGTTGACCGGCGTGTGCTGCATCTAGCAGCAATGTCTGCAACCAGTAGTTGCTACTGGAACCAGTTGGCTCGGCAACTAGGTGCACACCAGCCACGTTTGCAAAAGCTGCCTGATACTGTCCAAACAGGCAGCGTTTATCGCGCAAGAAACCTGGCAACTGCTCAAGCTGAGCACAACCCAAGGCGGCATTCAGGTTTGGCAACCGGTAGTTGAAACCGACCTCGTCATGCACAAAGTTCCAGCGATGGGGTAACTTGGCCGTTGTTGTGATGTGCTTGGCACGCTTGCCCAGTTCGACATCATTGGTCAGGATGGCCCCACCGCCACCTGCGGTGATGGTCTTGTTTCCATTGAAACTCAAGGTGCCCATCAGCCCAAAAGTACCAGTGTGCTGCCCACCCACTGTGCTGCCCAGAGATTCAGCGGCGTCTTCGATCAATTGCAAGTGGAAATCATGTGCTATGGCCAACAGCGCACTTATGTCGACCGGATGACCAAAGGTGTGCATAGGCACCATGGCGCGGATGATCCGGCCGGTTTTACGGTTGACGCAGTGGCCGTTACATATTTCTGTAAATGTTGACAGATATTCACGCAACGAGACTGAATCCATGCCAAGCGAGCGCTCTGCGCTGTCAACAAAGTGTGGCGTCGCCTGGCAATAGGCCACTGCATTGGCGGTGGCGATGAATGTGAGTGCTGGCAACAAAACCTCATCGCCAGCTTCGACACCAGCTAAACGAAGGGCCACGTGCAGTGCGGCAGTGCCATTGACTACGGCAACTGCCGATTTGGCACCGGTGAAATTCGCCAAGTCATCCTCAAAACGGTCAACAAACTTACCTACAGACGACACAAAGGTTGAATCAAGGCATTCCTTTAGATAAACCCATTCGTTCCCGTTAAAACGGGGCTCATGCAAGGCCAGTGGTCCGTCACCCACTACAGACTTAATAGCGCGGACAATGTCCTGCGGCAGATTGCTATTCATATCCATGGCGCTTAGATGTTGTAGATGCCAGCCTTGTAGGCGAACAAATTTGCAGGTTCACGAAACCAAGCAATGGTCTCTGATAGTCCTAGCAAAAAACCTTCACGACTACCGTATTTCGGCTTCCAGCCGAGCAGTTCACGCGCTTTAGCGTTAGACGCCCATAGGCGTTCAACTTCACTCTTTTCAGGTCGCAGCCGTTGTTCGTCGGTAATAATTTCGATAGAAATTCCCATAGCTTCTGCGATCGCGCTGGCGGTGTCCCCAATAGAAATCTCGAAATTGCTGCCAATGTTGATAACTTCACCGGTACCACGATCCGACTCCAGTGCGGCGATGAACCCAGCTACTGTATCGGCCACATAGTTGAAGTCGCGTGTAGGTGAAACAGAACCGAGTTTGATTTGTCGCTGGCCATTGGCGATCTGGATGATGATGGTGGGAATCACCGCGCGGGCTGATTGGCGCGGGCCGTATGTGTTAAAGGGGCGCAAAAGCGTTACGGGCGTGCCAAACGACGAGTAAAACGACATGGCGATTTGGTCTGCACCAATCTTGCTTGCGGAATAGGGTGACTGGCCTTGCAATGGGTGGTCTTCAGTAATGGGTACAAAGCGTGCGGTGCCATAAACCTCGCTGGTTGATGTTTGCACAACCTTGCTCACGCCCAAGTCACGTGCCGCTTGAACGATATTGAGCGTGCCCTTAATGTTGGTATCGACGTAGGTGTCTGGAGAATGGTATGAGTAGGGGATGGCTATCAGCGCAGCCAGATGCAACACGGCATCGCAGCCTTTCATGGCAGTTCGCACGCCGTTTGAGTCCCGGACATCGCCAGAGAATACTTCGAACTTACCTTTAACATCTTCAGCACACCGGTCTAACCAACCCCATGAGTTGAAGGAGTTATAGAGCACGAAGGCTCGCACATCGTAGCCAGCGCGTATTAATGCTTCAGTAAGGTGTGAGCCAATAAAACCGTCGGCGCCGGTAACTAATACTTTTTTCTTCACAACGATTCTTTCAAAAGGAGTTCTGCAAATTTCCAGTCAAGCGGCGTATCCAAATCAACAGAATGCTCTTTGGACATAACATAGGCCAGCGTTTCTGTACCCACCAAACTCCCGCTATCGCGCAGCCAATTAGCATCTGCAAAGTACATGGCACCGTTAAGCGAAAAAACCGCAGGTAAGTCTTGCCGACGTGCCACAGGGGCTGCGTCCACAAACCGAGCCATTGTTTGATCAGCATTTAGGCGATAAGTCCAATAGGGATGGGTGTCTGCTTGGGTGACCGATACCGCTGATGGCGTTTTTTTCTGAGCAACCAAATTCAAAAAACCGTTAATATCATCAGTTGTGCGCAGTGGGGATGTCGGTTGCAGTAATACAACCGAATCGAATTGAGGTAACTGGTCAAGAGCATGTAGAACTGGATCTAACCCTGGTGTTTGGTCTTGTGCTAGTTCTGCTGGTCGTATAAAAGGCACTTGAGCGCCTGCTCGGCGAGCAACCTCGGCAATTTCAAGGTCGTCAGTACTGACCACCACGCCACCGAGTGATAAAGATCGCAGTGCAGCCTCAATCGTCCAAACAATCAGTGGCTTACCCGCAATCATTTTTATGTTCTTGCGCCGAATGCCTTTTGAACCGCCTCGCGCGGGGATTAGTGCAAAGGTATTCATAGTGCCGGCTTTTGAATGGCAAGCTGCATCGTATGAATCACTTCAGAACTGGCGGGAAATTGCAGCGGGTGATACACGACGGCCGGGCGGATAGTTATACGGTAGTCAGAATCGTGAATAAATGGCGTGTTACTCATTTCCCGGAGTTCTCTAGTACTGAAGGCAATGGCTGGTCAGCTTCAAGCTGCAACGCCTCAATCTCCTCCCGCAGCCTTTCATATTCAGCCATCTTGCGCTGCAAGAAACGACCGGCCAGCTTAGCTTTTCCAGCTACACCAGTGGGCGCCCAGATGGACGTGTGACAGATTGGTCGGTAACGCGCTATTGTTTTATTTTTAAAAGATTTTAGCCAAGGATTTACCCAATTTGGTGTGATGCAAAAAATAATTTCGCGCCACACAATTGTTCTATCCAACATTTACCCCTCCGCACTGAGCAACGCTTCGCCCTGTAGCTGCTGCACCGCCTCTTCCATGCTGACGGTGTTGGCCACCAACTCCAGGTGGCTCAAAATCTCTGACTCTTTGCTTTCGATGTAGCTTTTGCGCAAACGCCAGACAGCGAAACTGCTCGAGACATGAAAAGCTCTTGGTCTTGTACTCGCCTGCGTAAGCCGCGACGCAGCGATGAACAGTTGTCAGCAGAAGATAACTCGTCAATTGCGCAAAAACCAGTTTGCCGGCGCACATGGGGAGCGTCCGCAAAGAAAGCCTTCGCAGAGTCGCACCGGCGCCGCTCGAAATCGAGACCAAAAAAAACAAAGTTTATTCCATTTGAGTCAATATCTTATAAGAGATTTACCTAATAAAGTCCGGACACTACCTGATGTTAAAATTATAGACATAATCCCTAAAAATAGCCCAACAAAGAAAGCAAATCCAATAATTAAAGTGATATGAGGAGACGAACGCTTTCTTGCAGACACAGCCTCATCCACGAACTTCAGTGCGAACTGCTCATTGGCTTTAGCAAATGCGACTTTTCCTAATTGCGCTTCTATTACCCGTGCAATTGCTTGCTGTACGGCTACATTACTGTTCGTTCCTAGCTCACTTTCAAGGTAGGTCGTCATGTCCGCTGCTTGTTGAATCGC
>CAIRSA010000027.1 GCA_903881085.1 uncultured Acidobacteriia bacterium | reverse complement strand
CGACGAATGGGAACTTGCGGAACACAAGTGCGCGGGGTTCATACGTACCAGGTCCGAGCCTTAAGCTTTTCTGGTTGGCGTCTTCTCGCAGCAAAATGGATTCGATGGACCGCGTCCGAGTAGACATTTCTCAGGAGTGCATCCTCGCCACATTCCATTCCAGGGGGGAAAGAGAACCCCGATTTTCGCTGTCCAAACACACACCGCGGGCTGCGGCGTCCCGCTAATAACCGTCGCCAGCCCGCTCCCAGGCGGGCTTACCAGCGCCTTGCCCTGCCGAACCAGTCTCTCGAGAGCAGAATCAGCATCGTGCAGGGCCCAACCCGATCGGTTCCGCATCTGCGGACGCGACGAAGGCGACAACGTTTGGCCGTCTCAATCCGATTCAGCAACCTCTACCGCCTGCGCCTGCCGTAAGCGGGGCGCCACCTGCCAGCAAATCGCCAGATTCTTCCACGGTAACCCCTCCCTGACTGCAATCGGGGAGCATCTGGGGTCCCCGCGCGAGCACCTGAGTGCGCGTCTGGGGGGCCGGTCTAAACTGCGCCTGCCGTGAGTGGGCGTCTGGTGTCAGCCTATCCGACCCGCAGGAAACGAGCGCCCGCTGAGCGGGTGATAGTTTTGGGAACTGCCCATGGGATCGAATTTGACTCCAAGTCTTCAGATTCGGGACTTTGGCCGTAGGTCTTTCGGTTGACCGGAAACTCCCTCCTTTGAACTGGAGCCGGTGGTCGGGATTGGTCTCCTAACGGCGTCCTGACGCACTTAGAATGCCTGTTTTCATTGGCAACTCAAGCGTGCTCGAACTCCCTCACCAACTGCCCAAAACCGCTCGGTTGGTGTCCGTTTTGGTGTCCACCTACCTGTTTTGATCAAAAGAACCACGCATTTCGACTCCAACATTCCACGACCACACGTCAGAACGAGGAAATGATCCAAGCCAAGTGGTCTCAGATAGATTCTGATGCCACCTCAGCATACCGCACAATCGTGGAAGTCCCGCAGGCGGTCCTGCGCTTTCCGTCGAGCATCCCTTTCGGCAATCGCAACGCATTCCGCGATCGTTACCTCAGGTGGGTCTGTTTCTTCTCAACCGAAAACTGAACGGAAGGAAACACCGCCGTCATCGACGACAAGCCGGTTCGGCTCCACTGCCATCGAAACTCTCCTGCTGCCCTTCGTAACCTCACCTGCTGTTCCACATCGCAAAAGCAACAAATGGAAACGCTTCAATACATAAAAGGCCTATCGTTTGCTACCAAACACCGTTCGTGCGCTACGTGTCTGTGTGTAAACAACCAGCAAACTACCTCCTAGCACGGCGAGAATTGATTCAGCGGGTTCTGGGACCTGTGTAAATCCGGCAATTCGGAATCGCGCACTGACACCCGATGGAACTACAATGCTCATCGCCAACTCCTCTCCCCTATAGGCTGAAACGTCAACAATCGGTGATCCGGAAAGAAAAACCGAGTCATCAACTTGGCGTCCATTCAAAAACATTTGAATAT
>CAIRSA010000026.1 GCA_903881085.1 uncultured Acidobacteriia bacterium | reverse complement strand
TCGGTTGACCTCTCGCGCGGGATGCACTCCCTTGCTGCGGAAAATCCGCAAGGCGACCCGGTCAGACTCTTTCAGTCGCAATTCAGTCTGCTTCATGCATCCATAATGATGCTTCTGTATTAAGTTGTCAATGTACTAGCCGGCGCCGGCGCCACTGGGAGCGCCTGGATCAATTGCGGACGGAGTTGTTCGATTCTCCCAGGCCCTGTTTCAGGCCGCGGAATACATATAATTTGCGGGGGCAAGATAGCGTAGCAGACAACCAATACCTCCAAGTCTCATCAGAACATCGTGCTGTTCTACAATCTCTACACTGAGCTGTTGCTGTTCGGCAAGCCTTACGATCTCGCCTCTGATATCGAATTCCCGAAGTTGTCCCCCCTTGCACTTGGGACAAGTGTTCGACGAAGGCGGCTGAAGTTCCGTATGGCCGCAGCCACGGCATTCCCAGCCTTGCCCTGGATCATAGCTCTTTGCCATGACAAGAACATCTGCCTGTCCAGCCCGGATTGCATCCATGCAATCTTGAGTGCCCGCCATGGCCAGGCCGTGCTGATGAATCTGAGTGATCAGCTTGTCTGCGACAGTCTGCGAGTCCTGCTCCTCATGTTTCAGAAACGCCTGCAGTGTGGATGCCACGATTTCCGAAGTGCGATTGGTTGAGCCGGCCGGAAAGGAGCCGACAAGTTTATCGGCAAGCCTTTTCGGCAAGCCCTTGCGGATAGCGGCAAGCATTCGCTCATTGCCAGCCAGCATCAGGTGCGTATATCCGCCGGCGGAAATCAGTTTATCCAAGCTATGAATCTGATCGTTGATGAAGAGTTTCGTCCTCTCTCGACGATGCTCCTGGTAATGGTCCTTGGTCCACTCGTGACCCACCTGGCGGCGCAAGTCCGGACGCGACCGCCACAATTGCTCCGTAACTTCTCCCAGGTTGATGCCGATAATTCTGGAACTGGTCTCAGTCATCAAGAGGATCACGTAGCGGTCATAGTTGTCTTTCAGCTCAACCAGGTGGTAGATGTTCGGTGTCGAACCAAGCCCAATCCAGTTGGGCAAAGGAACCTCGAACGCAAGTGATAGAAAGAAGGGTTCCGCGCCGCCTCGCGCAAAAACTGCTAATCCTTTCGTGCGTTGTAAGTGGGCCACGTAAAGGCACATTTCAACCACATTCTTCACTTCCTCGAATGCTCTACCGGAATGAACTGGAAGAGTCTTCTCCAGTAGTTGAATGCGAGAATCCAATTCATCCCGGTATCCCGCTACCCCTTTGCTTAGATCGAGGTAGCAACTCATGAACGGCGCCTCTGCTTCAGCCACGGTAGCCAGAGTCCGGATGTGTTCTTCCAGTTTCTTTACGTCCACTTCAATCTCCTTTTGATTAGGTTCAAATTGCGGCCGCCTGTCTTGGGCAGTTATTCCAGAAACTGAACTACTGCGTACAGGCCACCAAATAGTACAGACGTAACTGCTAACGCCGCGGCATAGCGGATATAGCGTTCACTCGTCGTCGTCTCTTCTTCGTCATGTTTCACTTTTTCATCCAACGTGTCGAACATAAGAACCTCCATTTGATAAGTCTCTAATCTCTTGCGATTGCTCCGGGAACGATTCCGCGGCGTACTGCGGGAGTGCGGCGAAAGCCTGGGTGATACGGGAGCACAGATTCTCCAAAGGCAACTTCGCCGGCATAGGCGCCCGCAATCCCGAGTTTTCTACTGGATTGGCCCAATGAACATATGTCGTCTCGCAATCCCCGCTAACTACAATGTGAACGGGAAGAAACACGGCGGCAGCCCGGTCCAATGCGATACATTCAAACAGCAGTGCCGGTGTATCCACTATCAGGATTGTGCACGAACGTTTGGCTGGTCCAAGCCGGATATACTGCTCGCTTGCTATGTTGAACTCCCCAACCACGCTCAGTCCGGCGTTCATAAGCAGCCTTCGGATGCTTGTGACGGATTTTCCGAATGATTTATGAATGACTCGGGTGTTTCCGTCCGTTGCTATGTTCAAGGAAGTCATCATCGAAACCCTTCACTTCTGACTAGGCACTTTTGTTGACCACATCTGCGTTTGTGCAATTATCTTCGGATTTAGTCCCCATAATCCGGCCGGTTTTCTCCTTGAGCCAGGCAAGCGCCCTCCTCGCCCAGGTGAAGTGATCGCTCAATACCCACAATCCGAGCAGGATGACCGCGATCCCCGGGCCAGGCACGCCGGGCAGCGCGAGGATTCCACCGATCAGTAAGAGAACGAAACCACCAAGAATCTTTAGTTGCGGTGGCGGATTGAATTTCCAAGCCATCAGGAGACCAAGCTAGGACGCATCGCAATTGCTTCGATCGCCGTGGTGAGTTGCGCCTGTGTTTCCAAAACCGGCGCGAGCAGTTCCTTGGCGTGCGCCTCCGGACAAGAACGAACCCGGTTTTGCAGATGTATCTCTGTACTTGCTTCATTTCCGGAGATAACGATGTGAAACGGCAGGAAGATCGCGGCCCACGGATGGATGCATGAGGCGCTCAGTTCCGCAGGATTGGGCAAAACGAATAGGATCTTGCAGGGGGGCAAGACAATTTCCAGCGACCGCTCAATGCGGCGGGAGACGTTCAAATGCCCCACAACACGAAGCCCGCGGCTCGAAAGAGACCTGCGGATTGACTCGACCGCCTGGTCAAATGGTTCCTGCAATGAATAGGTGATGCTCCCCGATTTTCCTGGCATTGGGCTGGACGCTCCTCTGTTGAATGAGAGGCAAGTTGATAGCCAGTATCCAGTATGCTGCCGGAGCGACAAAGAGCTTTCAATCTGCTCCAAAAGGTACGGTCTGCTGTTCCAGGTGTCCCAAATGCAGCAAGCCGGCGATTTGGGGGGAGTTATTGGACAGGCGATCGCCTAATGCCACATAGCTTTCGCGAGTAGCACAAGAGACTCCGGATGCCCGGCCATTTTCGAAGCATTGAGGACCACGTCAGTAAGGGCGAGGGGACTTTGAAATTAGTCAGGGCAGGCAAATTGCCCGCCCCACCCTTCGAAAACACCGCAGTGTCGAGTTTAACGTCGGCGATCCGCCGGTCCAAATACTAGAACACTGATACCTCGGTGCCTTACCTCGCGCCGATCCGCCACTTTTTGAGCTTGAGCAACTCAAACCACATCACGCAAATCACGCCTGCCCCACAACTGAGCGCCATATCCGCAGCGTGAAGCGGCGCGAAATGAAGCAGACTCTGCGCGGCCGGCACGATAAGCACGACTGCGAGTAATGTTGCGGTGCCGCCTACCACCCACCATAGCGCTGCATTCGGCACGCGCATCATGCTGAAGATTCCGCGCGTCCACGACCGGTTGGCAAGAATGATCACGAGTAACGATATGACCAGGGTGAGGAAGGTCAACGCGCGTGCCGCATCTGGTTGTTGGTTGGATCGCGAGAAAAGGAAAACGCCCAGACATGCCGCCAGCACGCTTAGCCCTTCAAGCACTGCCCACCCCACCGTTGCCATTGAGAACAGCCTTTCGCTGGCGCTGCGCGGAGGACGCTGCATCACGTTCGGCTCGGCCTCCTCTGCCTCAAAGATGAGTGAACAGGACGGATCGATGATCAACTGAAAGAAGGCTATATGCACTGGGAGAAGTAGCATCGGCCAGCCGGCAAAGAAGACAGGCAGCATGGAGAGGCCTGCGATCGGTACGTGCACCGCAAAGATGAAGGCCATCGCTTTCTTGATGTTATCGAAGATACGCCTGCCCAGGCGCACGGCCGCCACAATGGAAGAGAAGTCGTCGTCAAGCAGCACCAACGAGGCCGCCTCGCGTGCCACGTCCGTGCCGCGTCCACCCATCGCTATGCCGATTTGGGCAGCTTTCAGTGCCGGAGCGTCATTCACTCCGTCGCCAGTCATGGCGACGATTTCCTGGTTCGCTTTCAGCGCCATCACGATGCGCAGTTTCTGTTCCGGCACAACGCGCGCAAACACGTGCACCTGCTTGATCTGTTTCGCCAACTCCTCGTCGGACATTCGCTCAAGCTCAGGGCCAGTGACTACCCTTTCAGGGTGGGCCAGGCCTGCCTGCCGGGCGATGCTCTGCGCGGTGGCCGGATAGTCCCCGGTGATCATCATCACTCGGATGCCTGCCGAATGGCATTCGGCCACCGCCGCTGGAACTGTGGGGCGGAGTGGATCCTCAAGTCCAACCAGCCCTAGAAACTCAAGGGCGAGCCCGGCATGCTCGACTGGCAAGTCTCCAACTATTAGGTGGGCACGGGCTACGCCCAGCACCCTTAACCCTTCGGCTGCAAGCGTTGCCGCCT
Organism: uncultured Acidobacteriia bacterium; assembly: GCA_903881085.1. Lineage (GTDB taxonomy): Bacteria > Acidobacteriota > Terriglobia > Bryobacterales > Bryobacteraceae > CAIRSA01. The sequence goes on along the minus strand of CAIRSA010000026.1, from coordinate 51,303 downwards.
CTGCCGCCACGGACGCGCGCTGCTCCGCCGATAGCCGGCACAAGGTAGCAACCGCTTCAGGCGCCCCCTTGGATGCGACCATTACTTCATCGCCCGCGCCAACATTCCACGCCTGACTGACGGCCAACAACTGCGGCGTGAGCGGGTATTCGCGTAGCATCGACCATTCGGGATGAAGGTGTTCGGTCTGCATCAGCAGCTTTTCTCCCGCTGCCTGGATGGCCAGTTCCATGGGATCGAACGGGTCACGCTTACTGGACAGGATGGCATGCTCCAACAAGGTATGAAATTCCTCTGAGAGATTGGCGATGTCTGCGCCAAGGTCGGTCGTGCAGCCTTTTATGGCCAGCTTTTTGAGCGTCATCTGATTCTGGGTGAGCGTGCCAGTCTTATCCACGCAGAGCACGGTGGCGGCGCCTAACGTTTCAATGGCAGGCATACGGCGAGTCAGCACCCGGCTGCGAGAAATCCTCCAGGCGCCAAGCGCCAGGAAGATGGTGAGCACAACCGGGAACTCTTCCGGCAGAATCGCCATGGCCAGCGCTATACCGGCCAACAGGCCCTCTTTCCAAACCTGCAGCGTGCCGCCTCGCGTGAGGGCATAGACTACGACCACCAGTCCGCAAGCCGCCAAACCTACGCTTGCCATTATCCGGACAAGCCGGCCGGTCTCCTTCTGCAACGATGTCGCTTCCGGCTGGATTTGCTGTAAGGCCTTGCCGATTTTGCCGAGTTCCGTCCGCCCTCCCGTACAAACGACTTCTGCGATTCCTTGGCCCGCGGTGACCAAAGTCCCGGAGAATACTGACGGCATATCGTCGCCGCCTGGCCGATCCAGGTCTTTTACTTCCGCCGACGGCGTCTTCCGGACCGGGACCGACTCTCCCGTCAGCAGCGATTCGTCGACGCTAAGATTAATCGCGCGCCTGAGGATTGCATCGGCTGGCACGCGGTCTCCTTCAGCGAGGACCAGAATGTCGCCGCGAGCAACCTCCCGGCCGGCTACCCGGCGCTTGACGCCTCCGCGAATGACGAGTGCGCGGGGGCTGGATAAGTCGCGCAGTGCGTCCAATGCACGCTCCGTCCGGCGTTTCTGGATGATGGTAATCACCATAACGACGAAAACAAAGCCCAATAGCATCAGTGCATCGTGAGGCGTGCCCATTGCCAGATAGAGTGCACCCGCGGCCAGGAGCATCAGGAACATCGGTTCACGAGCCACTTCGATCACGATGGCGAAGAGTCCGCGTTCTTCCTGCGAGGCAATCTCATTGGGACCGTCCTGCGCAATGTTGCGGGCGGCCTCCTCTTCGCATAAGCCTGCAAAGCCTGTAAGGTCAAGGCTTGTGCCGCCTGCCTTTGCAACCTTTTCAGACACACTTGTCGTTGCCATTCCTGTTTCAATGCCTCCAAGGCTAAATCGGCTGCAAATCAACGGCCAGTAAACTGCATACTACCTTGACGTCCGAAGATCAATGCATCAGAAGGAGAGTTCGCGATGAAACGATCCGTTATGTACTTGTGCCTTACCACTGCGGCGGTCCTGATTTTCGTCGCACCTGGATATTCCTTTGCCGAAGACAAAGCTCGCGCGCCTCAGCCCAGCGCCAAAAGCGAGGACAGAATCACACATGAGGTTCGCCACGAGTTATTGATGCTGCCTTATTACGGTGTCTTCGACAACTTGGTCTATAAAGTAGAAGGAAGCACCGTAACATTAATGGGGCAAGTTACACGCCCTACCTTAAAAAGCGATGCCGGCAACGTGGTGAAAGACATTGAGGGCGTCGAAAAAGTGGACAATCAGATACAGGTGCTGCCACTTTCGCCAATGGACGATCGTAGCCGCCTGGCCCTTTACCGCGCCATCTACAACCACGCAGGGCTGGACCGCTATGCGCTGCAGGCCGTGCCGCCAATCCACATCATCGTTCAAAACGGCAATGTCACATTGGAAGGCGTAGTCGCCACACAAACCGACAAGGATCTTGCGGGCATGCGGGCAAATGGCGTCTCCGGGATTTTCTCTGTAGTCAACAACCTGCGTGTTGAAAAATAGCGCCGGACTCCAGGCATTCGTTCCGCGAAATCATTCGCCGGCGAACATGCCCCAGCGTGGGCATGATCAACACGATTAGAAGGAAGGGACGTAAACATGACCAAATATTCATTTGTAGGAAAGTTGCTGAAGCGCGTGGCCATTTCGATGGGGGTTGTTCTGATCTTCATACAATTCGTGCCATACGGGCGTAGCCACTCAAATCCGCCTGCCAGCGGAGAACCGGCCTGGGATTCGGCACAGACCCGTGTCCTGGCGAAGAGGGCATGCTTCGATTGCCACAGCAATGAGACGCAATGGCCCTGGTATTCGCATGTAGCACCCGTATCTTGGCTGATGGAAAACGATGTCACTGGTGGAAGGAACAAACTGAACTTCTCTGAGTGGAACCTCCCGCAGAAAGAAGCCGGGGAATCGGCACAGCAACTGTCCAGCGGAAAGATGCCTCAGTGGTTCTACGTGGCAGTTCATCCTCACGCCAGGCTCACACCTGACGAACGTCAAACCTTGATTGCAGGGCTTAGTGCAACCGGTGCTCCGCAGGAAGAGAAGCGCTCCAGGCACTCAGAGAAAGATGAGCACTAACAGGCTGTGGCAGAAGTCCAAGCGCTAGACTTTTGCCGCAGGCTGCGAGGCTAGACAAGCGCACAGCCCGCGACGGACTGTGCGCTACGAATCAAAATAGAGGAGACTTATTGTGACTATATTGCGCATTGCTGTATTAGCGGGTATCTTTGCCGGAGGCGCGTACTATGTGCACGGCCACTTCCACCTTGGTTGGGGCGCTGCTCTTGCACTAGGCCTAATCCTGGCGGCAGTCCTCAGCCTGCCCTTTGGAATCTATCCAATGAGCCGGTTGCGGAAATTCTTCCACGGCAACGACGCTGCGTTCGGCGTCTTCTATCCGGACAGTTGCATCCTGGCCTCTTTCCGCGACCTTGCTGGCGCGGAGCATGCAAAATCGGAACTCAATGAGCATGGCCTTTCCGAAGAGGATGTAATCGCCGTCTCAGGCAATGAGGTGATCCGGTTCGCCGAAGGCCGTTTGAGAAATGACGGACCCATAGGCGCGCTTATGACCAATTTTTCTCGATGGATTGGAACCGAGGCATCCTACACAGACGATGACTTGGCGGCGGCACGCCAGGGCGCTGCGTTCTTAGCCGTGCACTGTTCTACCGAAAAGCAAAAGAACCATGCCTGGACGTTTATTGAACCCAGGCATCCACTGGCGGCACATTACTACTCATCGGCTGGAGTGGAACACCTGGTAGGATAATCGGGGTCCTCTGCACTATCAGGCAACCCGCGCTATAGGGCCGGCCATTCAAGGTCAGACTGACCCGGGATGGTCGAAGCGGTTGGCTCTGGGCAGAGCTTCCAAAAATCGCGCATACACCGAACTCAGCGATTGTAATCAAGGAGTCAATCATGCACGTAAAACCGAGTAACAATGAAGAAGAGTATTTCGCACGGCAGGAAGTCAGCAGAAGACGAAAAGTGGCCGAAGAACGGCACTCTGCTTTCATTAGTGAAGATCGTGAGCGGGAACGCAACCTGCATCTCATGAAGTGCCCGAAGTGCGGCATGGAACTGGAAGAAATCAATTTCGCCGATGTTCGGATCGACAAGTGTTTTTCCTGCCATGGCCTATGGCTGGATAAAGGGGAACTGGAGGCTATCCGCGGACAGGATAGCGGCTTTATGGAGCGGTTGTCGAGTCTGTTTCGCCAGTAATTCATGCGGCGGGAGGAGTATCTTTACTGCTTTCTCCCGCACTCTCGCGCAGATCGTACTTTTCCATGCGGTAAATCAGCGTCCGCCTGCTGATATAGATACTTCGCCGCTTGGGTCTGGTTCCATTCAAACTTCTGTAGCGCTTTCAGGATCAATTCTTTCTCGATGCTCTCCAAGCTGATGCCGTGTGCCGGCAGTTCGACGTGGACTGCATCCAGATCCGCCTTCTGGCGCTGCAGGAAATCCGGCAGGTCTTTGAAGCCGATCTCCTCGCCGACAGCGAGCACAACCAGTCGCTCCACAATGTTCTCCAACTCTCTAACATTGCCCGGCCAGCGGTATCCGCAAAAGTACGGCAGCAGCGCAGCCGGCAGTCGCAACTGCGGGAGGTCGTGTTTCTTGCGGGCCTTCAAAAACAGGAATTGCACCAACTCGGGGATATCATCGGGCCGTTCACGCAGGGCCGGCAACTCCAACGGGACCACAGCAAGCCGGTAGTATAAGTCTTCCCTGAACGACCCATCCTCAGCCATTACCTGCAGGTTCCGATGTGTCGCTGCGATAATCCGGACGTCGACGTTAGTGGTTCCGGTGGCGCCCACTTTTTCAATTTCGCCGTTCTGAATCAGACGTAGAAGTTTCACTTGCAATTCCAGCGGCATCTCTCCGATTTCATCCAGAAAGAGTGTGCCCCCATGAGCCATCTCCACCTTTCCTTTTTTCGGCGTGACTGCGCCGGTGAAAGATCCGCGAGTGTACCCAAAGAGCTCAGACTCCATCAGATCCTTCGGAATCGCTCCGGAGTTGATGGTGATAAATGGCTGGTTCTTACGGCGGCTGCTCTGGTGAATCGCTCTTGCCAGCAACTCTTTGCCAGTCCCGGTCTCCCCGCGGATCAGGATGGTGGAATCTCTTTGCGCGACGCGTGATGCAATCTCCAGAACGCGCATCAGATTCTGCGAGCGGCCGATGATGCATTCGAAACCGTATTTCTCATCCAGAGCACCGCGTAGTACGCGCACTTCTTCCAGCAGGCGTTGGTGGTCCAGCGCCCGGTTTACGGTCATTACCAGCTCATCGTAATCTACCGGCTTGGTGATGTAGTCGTAGGCGCCCGCCTTCATGGCCTCGACGGCCGTTTGCACCGTGCCAAACGCGGTGACCATGACGACGGTCGTTTCCGGGTGCCCGGCCCTGATCATTTTCAGCAGTTCCATGCCGGAAACTTCCGGCATCTTCAGATCCGTAATGACCAGGGAAGGGGCATGCTCGGCCATGAGCGTCATCGCTACACGCGCGCCAGAAGCGGTGACGACATCGTAACCGGCCTCTTCGAGTTGAAGTTGCATCACTCGCCGCAAGCTAACGTCATCGTCCACAACCAGAATCTTCGTCCGGCTCATCTCCGCACCTCCCGCGTGGTGGGAAGCGCCACTGAAAACGTCATCCCGGCGTCGGGATTCGGCTCCGCAGTCAGGATACCTCCATGTTGTTCCACAATCTGGTGAGCGACAGGCAGACCCAGCCCGGTGCCGCTTTCTTTGGTAGTGAAGAATGGATCGAAGATCTTGTCTCGCAATGCCGCGTCAATTCCGCATCCTTGGTCTCGCACGCGGATCAGAAGTTTCCCCTGATGCAGCGCCGCGGAAACTACGATTTCACCGCCGCCGGGCATGGCCTGTATCGCATTCATCACCAGGTTCAATAGCATCTGCTCCAACATCTCAGGATCGCCCTCGATCTGAGGCACAGGCACCCCGGCATCTCTTCGCAAATGAATGCCCTCCATGTCGATTCCATGTGCCGCAAGCTTTAGGACCGAATCGAGCAAAGCATTTACGTCAATCGGTTGGCATTCCGGCGTCCGGGGCCTCGCAAAATCCAGAAAGTCAGTGAGCAGGCGGTTTAACCGTTGAGACTCCTTGTTGATGATCTCGACACACTCTTTGTGTTTCGGCTCCAGGTTCGCGTTTCTCTGCAGGATGCCGGCAGCGCCTGCAACGCTCCCTAGCGGATTCCGGATTTCATGCGCCAGTCCGGCCGCCAGTTGACCAACGGCAAACATCCGTTCTGCCCGCTTCATCTGCTCAAAGTTCTGCTGCAGTTCCACGTACACCTCTGATAGACGGCTAGTCGTGGTCTGCAAATCGCGGCGCTGTTTCCGGTCGCGGTCGGAGAAAACACCGGTAAGTACGCCCACCAGGCAAAGAACCGGAAGTTCAATTATCTGTTCGATGGCGTAATCGGGCGATTCGTGGGAGGTCTGCAATATGTCCGGCATATGAGTTACCCCCGCCAATAACGCTGCGGAAAGGCCTCCCCGCCACCCGTATAAGATCGCCGCGATCACAGTTGGTATGTAATAGAGATGCTGAAAGACATTGTGCCAGTGTTCTTGCAACGTGGGCGTGGCGTGATGCAGCACGCTTATCGATAAGGTGCAAACCACGATGCAGGTTAAGCCCAAGCGGTTGGGAGCGTTTCGAGATGGACGATTTTCTGGCAGCTGTTTCGCCGTACCTTCATCCTCATTATAGAGGCAGAAGAAAGCTTTGTCCGCTCTGTTTCATCGGTGGCAACCGGGTATACTGGCGGATAGCCGAAGCGATTCATACAAACAGAGGTTTTTATCGTCATCATGCAACCGATCTCCCGCCGCCAGGCGCTCCAAGCCGCCACCGCTTTCACCATCATCCCCGCCCGTTTGGTGCGGGGCTACACGGCAAACTCGAAACTCAACATCGGGGTCGTTGGGCTTGCCGGAATGGGGGGCGTAGACGCCAAGACCTTCCGCGATCTCGGCGAAAACGTAGTAGCCATCTGCGACGTCGATTCCACAGTGCTCGATCGCCGCCAGAAAGAACACCCCGGCGCCCAGCGCTACACCGATTTCCGCAAGATGATTGAGGCGGAAAAGCTCGACGCGGTGAGCGTGGCTACGCCCGATCACAACCACGCCTACATCAGTGTCTACGCGATGAAGCACCGTCTCCATGTCTATTGCCAGAAGCCGCTTTGCAAGTCGATACACGAAGCGCGCATCATGGCCCGTGTGGCGGCGGAGACCAAACTCATTACGCAGATGGGGACGCAGACCAGCGCCGAGCCGAGCGTGCTGCGTTCGGTGGAATATATCCAATCGGGTGCGATCGGCGATATCAAGGAAGTCCACGTGGCTACGGACCGGCCGATCTGGCCGCAGGGGCATGACCGTCTTACTACGGAAGATCCTGTTCCTGCGACGCTCGATTGGGACCTTTGGCTTGGCACTGCGGCCGTGCGTCCTTATCAGGCGAAGTGGCCGCAGGGGCATGCCGTGTACAGCCCGGAACGTAAGAAACAGTATGCTGCCGGTGGTGCGGTCTATCATCCGTTTGTGTGGCGAGGAATTCCGGAGTTCGGCAGCGGCGCGTTGGGCGATATTGCGCCGCACAGCATGAACGCCATCTTCATGGCCTTGAGTCCGGGCGTGCCCACTCTGATCGAAGTGTTGGAAACTTCCGGCATGAAGAAGGACATGTTCCCCGATTGGAGCACCCTGCGCTTCGAGTTTGCGGCGCGCGGTAACAAGCCGAAGCTGTTTGTTTATTGGTACGACGGCAATCAGTCGCTGCCACAGCATCTGCAGCCACGGCGGGACCCGGCGGCGGCAGGGGGGCCTTTGCGCGGGGGGCAGGGCGGCATGGTTTGGATCGGCACGAAGGGAAGCTATCCGGCGAAACGCGGGCCGTTCGCTGAAGACACATCGGAGGCGCCCCCGCCCCCCGCGCCGCGCGATTGGGGCCGCGAGGAAGTGCACAAAGACTGGGTGCTGGCAGTGAAGGCGGGCAAACAGGCGCCATGCCATTTCGGCTACGCTGGTCCGTTTACTGAGGCTTTCCAATTGGGTAACGTCGCGCTGCGCACTGGCCATCGCATTGAATGGGATGCGAAGGCGTTCCGCGTGACCAATTGCCACGAGGCGAATCAGTATCTGCGGCGCGAATACCGTCGTGGCTGGGACTTGAAGGAGATCGCGGGCAAGTCGTGGCGTACGGCTGGTTAAGGGTTGTGCCCGGTTTCATTGGCCGCTATCGGACAACCGCTCCCTTACGGTCGCGGCTCGGTGATAAGATGCCTGCCGCTCATTGAGCCGCGACCGTAAGAAGCTGTGAAAAATTAGAATTTGGACAGGCGGATCCTCCTTCGCCAAGGCTTCCGCCTTCGCTAAAGCTTTGGCGGACAAGACGGCGGACAGGTCGCCTGTCCTACCCACGGAAAGCCAATGTTTTCACGGGTAGGACCGGCGATTCGCCGGTCCAATTTGCGGCCAAACCGATTACTTCACACACCCTAAGGGAGCGTTTCCAATTGGCAGCTAGCGTATACGCTTGGCGCCGAGAGGCTGCGCGGTCACTATTTTCTCCGCCTTTTTTTCAATGCCTCAAGCAACCGAGTGCCGTCAACGCTACCCAGGCCGGCACAGGGATTCCAACCGGGGCCTGCCATGTAGGTCCCGTTGGAACCGGAGACGATTTCGCGGAAGACCTTTTGCCCGGGGGTGGCGGCGATGCTGTAAAGCGTGGGATTGATGTACCCGCATGGACGGCCGATCGATTGGTTGATGCGAGCGATCAGTCCTGCCCAAAGTGGCGCAACGGCGCTGGTGCCGCCCATTGCGGCTACGCCATTCTCGGGGTCGGGAAATTTCTGGCCATTGCAAAGAATCTTGTAGCCTGACGACGGCGCGGCAACCGCACATACATCGGGGATGCCCCGCATGGCAGGTCCGCTGGGCTGCAGTCTGCTTGGAATGTTGAGGTGGCGCTGGAAATCCGGAATCGGGAAAAAACGGCTGATGCCACCGCCTGCGCCGTCATTGGGGCCGTCGAACCAGAGTTCTTCGCGCGTGATCGCGCTGCCCGCTGTCGCAATGCGTGTTCCACCGCAGGCGAGCGCCCATGGGCTTGCGGCGGGCAGGTCGACATGCGCTTCGTTGTCCCATTCCGGATCGTCGGGGGGGTAGTCAGCTGAGGCGTTGTCGCCGGTGGCGGCGCAGACGGTGATTCCCAGATGGGCGGCGGATTGCAGCAGTTGATCGAACTCTTCGCGGAATTGTTGCGTTGCGGCCTTTTCTGGTGCGCCCCAACTGATGGAAACGATGTTGGGCTTGTTTACGCTGTCATGGATGATAGCGGAGAAGGCCGACAAGAAACTCTGGTCTGAATCATCGGCGGCGAAGTAAACCAGGAGTTTCGCGCCCGGAGCGACGGCGCCCGCCACCTGCAGGTCGAGCATCACTTCCGCATCCCGGCAGAAAGGATCGCATGCATTCACCCCGGGATTGTTCTCGCCTCCCCCGGCAAAGCTCACCACGGTAGTGCTGGGCGCGGGGATTCCCAGGTCTTGGAAATAGGCGGTGAGTTCTTCCTGGCGGAATCCGCCTCCAAGCTCGAGAATCGCGATGGATTGGCCCGTGCCGTCGAGGTTTTGCGGAAAATTGTAGAACGACGCGATTTCGGCAGGCGTGTAGGCGGCCGCAGGCGCTGGCGCGACGGCCGTTCCCGCGGCGGCCTCCATCGCCGCGTGTGCAGCGATGCGGAAATGCGGCTTAGCGAAGGGCCGGTTGTCGAGTCCCGTTACGCTGGTAATCACTTCCGCCAGAGACTTGGGGACGCTGATGTGTCCGCTACGCACGCGGCGGATTTCTTTCCCGACGCGCCTGGCTCTGAGTTCGACTCCGAAGGCCTTTTGCATGTCCGCGGCGGTTCCTTTTAGAACGGCCTCGCGGTGGCCGAGCCGTGCGCGTTCGACGGTGAGACGATTGGCCGCGGCGAAGGCCTTGATGGCTTCGACATCGGCGCGCTCGGATCCATGGCGCAGGGTAAATTGGCGCTGCGTGATTGTGGTGTCCGCCCATTTCGACAGATGGTTTTTGCGGCGCAGCCGAATGGTCACGGAGATGGTCTCGCCGCCTGGAAAGGGCGGGAGCGAATCAAATTCCCTGGGCGCAGCCTTTGTGCTCCCTGCTAAAATTTGCGACATTCTTTGCTACATCCTGAAACGTTTGTTCTCATTGTGACACAATACTGTAATATTCCTGTGGCCCAAAGGCCCTGCGTCAAAGAGGAGGAGTAAGCGTGCTTCTAACAGACAAAGTAAAACACATAGTCGTTCTGATGATGGAGAATCGCTCGTTCGACCATATGCTAGGCGGTCTGAAGCAGCGCAATCCAGCGATTGACGGCTTGACCAACACCGAGTCGAATCCCGATACCAACGGCCTGCCGGTGCCAGTCACGATGGACGCCAATTATCAGGGAGATCTCAATGACGATCCAGGACACCATTTCCCCGATGTGAATGTTCAGCTGTTCAACGGGGCGGCCGGTGGAGTTCCTAACATGCAGGGATTCGTGCGAGCGTACTTTGCCAAGACGAACAACGTTGCAAAGTCGCACAACATCATGAAGTATTTCGATCCATCGGATCTGCCTGTGCTCACCAATCTGGCAACGCGCTATGCGGTGTTCAACCGGTGGTTCTCCTCCATCCCGGGACCTACGCTGTGCAACCGCGCCTTCGCGCATTTCGGCACGTCGTTCGGAAATACGGGAATGGCGGTCAACTACATTAAGGAACCCATCGCCAGCATTTACCAACGCATGAACGCGGCCGGGCAAACCGCCAAGCTTTACTATTATGATTCCAACAGCTCGACGCTTGGGCTGACGTTCCTATTGCAGGATCAGCCGAAATTGTTTGGAACATTTCCCGATTTCGTGTCGGCCTGCAAATCAGGGAAGCTGCCCCAGTATAGTTTCCTGGAACCGAATTACAAAGACAGCACCGATCTTGCGAATGACCAGCACCCGGATAACGACGTGAGGGCGGGAGACAACTTTGTCGGCACGGTGTATAATCTGCTGCGCGCCTCGCCGGTGTGGAATTCCACGGCGCTGCTAATCGTCTATGACGAGCACGGCGGCTTGTACGATCACGTTCCGCCGCCAGCATTGGATCCGGCGCATTCCGATGTAGTGGCAACTCCTCTAGGGAAGCCGCCAATCAAGAACTGGCTGCCTGATAAAGACTTCGGGTTCAATTTCGACCGCTTAGGAATCCGCGTGCCGGCGATTTTGGTGTCCCCTTATGTTCCCGCGGGGACCGTTGTGGACGGGCGCATCTTCGAGCATGCCTCGATTCCCAATACCGTAACGAATTTCTTTATCGATCAGAACTATCAGCCGCGCACGGAGCGGGAACGGTTGTCAGAGACGTTTTTGGATCTGCTGTCGCTCAACGCACCTAGGAAAGACTCCTTCTTCTTTGAAACCAGCGAGGGAGCCAGCCCTCATATTCCTGCAGGAGCTCATATCGAGAGGATCGCCGTACCGAAGCCGCAAGCCGTACCAAATCCCAATCAGCCAATTTCCGGCTTGCTTGAGGAGCATGTGATGCATGTGCACGAAGTTGAGTTGACGCTGCCTGCCGCATTGCAGACAGGAGAGGACACCAGGAAGTTTAAAACCATGGGACAAGCATCGGATTATATCGGGAAGGTCATGAAGGCGATCGAAACCAATCGGGCCGCGCAGGCAGGAGGCCGGCAATGAACCGCGGACGGGCCGCAGTGCTGGCGTTCGGGTTCGCGATGGCCGCGTATGCGCAGCCGCCGCTTGAACACGATACCGAGGGGAAGAGGCTGCACGATACGTGCGGCGAGTTCAAGGTGATAGGCTGCCTGACGGAACTGTTTACTGACCACCCATTTCACATTGGAGTGGGAAGCCTGGCGCCAGGAAACGGGTTCGCCGTGGGGCCGGCTTTTTCCTTCGCTCACCACTCGCTTCCATCGAAAACCGAGGGGCCGGATGGAAAGACCACTCGCTCCTGGCGTGTGGCTTATGATGTGGATGGCGGGGTTTCGAGCAACGCATCGTGGAGAGCGGGCGCGTACGTGACGGCCTGGTACACAGTGGAGAAACCCACCGTGTTGAGGGAGGGCCCGCCGCCCCCGCCGAGGAAGCTGATTCTGCTTCCGTCGAGCTTGATGATCCGCGGCTATGTGCAGAGCGAGTCGTTAAAGAAGCTCTCCTTTTATGGCCTCGGGCCAAGCAGTTCAAGATCGAGCTTGACCACTTACGCCATGAAGGAGACGATCGCCGGCGCCAGTGTCACCTCACCTCGCAGAACGCCGGCTGAGCTCACCATGTTCGCTGAGGCGAACATGCGTGCGGTCAGCTTAAGCAATCCCGTGGGGTACGCGGCGACGCAACAGCTGGTCAACAATGTGAGCGCAACGCAGGCCTATGCACAGTTTGGGCAAGGCGTTCGCATCCAGCCTGTAATTAACAGATTCCAATTCGACTATACGGGCAAGCTGCAGGAGTTCGCCGCGCCGGGCTCGAACTATTCCTTCGAGCGCTTCACTGTCGATCTCAACCACACGTTTGTGATCGATGGCGTTTCGATACCGAAGACGAGAAACTTCAACGGTCCTGATAGCTGCTCTACCGGCACGTCGGACAAGCAGAGGGCTTGTCCGAAAGTCGGAATGTCGGAGAATCGCGAAGGTACGATCGGCTTCCGGTTCCTGATGAATGAATCGTTCACATCGAGCGGGAACGCCGTGCCATTCTATTTTCAGCCGACGATGGGCGGCGGCGATATCAACGGCGAGAAGATGCTGCCAAGCTATGCGGATTACCGGTTCCGCGCTCCAAATTTGATGCTGTTGCGTGGAACCTTTGAACATTCGTTGGGGAAATTGCCTATCGGCGTTCAGTTCCAGGCAGATGCGGGAAAAGTCTCGATGACGCACGGATTCGGATCGTCTCCCTTTGTCCACAGCTTCGCTGCTGGTATCAATATTCGGGCGGGCGGTTTTCCAGTATTGTCGGTGATGTTTGCCTGGGGCGGTGGCGAGGGGACGCACACGCTGGCCGGGGTGAACAGTTCGCTGCTGGGCGGAGGCGGGCGTCCTTCGCTGTATTAATCGGTGCCAGAGGGGTCAGAGGTCTCTGACCCCAATTAAATTTGACGCAGGGCTGCCAGCAGCACGACCCAAAGCTTTTCCGGGGTCGATAAACGGATACGTCGTGAGAGAACGTCGAAGTCTGAGGCTTCGATTTTATTCAGCAGGCGGTAGTAGATCTGGATCAGCGCCCACAACGACGACCGGCTTTCCTTGTGCACCAGTTCGATCAACGGCATCGATTCCAGATAGTAGGCGCGGGCCATTGCCGCATAGCCGGCTAGAAACTGACGAAACGCCTCGCCCTCCACCTTGTCCACGCCCGGCAGATACACGCGGCCCAGTTCGCGGTCCTCTTTCACATCGCGGATGATGTTGGTCAACTGGAATGCGATGCCGCATTTCTCAGCCAACAAAATCGCCTTGGGGTCCTCGAAACCAAAGATATGGATGATGGTCAGCCCGACCACGGAAGCCACCTGGTAGCAGTAGCGGTAGAGCTCGTCGAATGATTCCATGCGCCGCGGGTTCAGATCGCTCGACACGCCGTCAATCATGTCGTGAAAATACTGGTGCGGAATGCTGAAGCGCTGTACTGTGTCATAGAACGCCGGCCACACGGCGTGATCAGTGAAACGGCCCTTCAGCGCGTTCACTAGGTCTGCGCGCCACTGCTGCATCACTTCCGGCGTTGCAGTGCCCGGCTCATCGCTCAGGTCGTCACAATACCGCATGAAGGCGTAGATAGCGCACATGGCGTCGCGCTGCTCGTTGCGCAGCAGCACAAAGGAATAGTAGAAGTTCTTGGCCCGCGTTCGCGCCACGGTGCGGCAATAATCGTAGGATTCAGCGGTGGTCATGCGGCACGGAAGAGCTGGCGGGCGAGCGTGCCGATAAGCAGTCCGACGCGTTCTGATTTGGAGACCTTGGGCCGCTGCGCCAGCACGTTGTAATCCTGCGATTTGATCTTATCCAGCACGCGCATGCCGCCGCGGCTGAACAGGTCCAGGTCGATGGCCAGTCGGCGATTCACCATCCCCACCAGCGGCAGTCCGCGGTGGAACAGCGCGTCGGCGAAATCGCAGATCTCGCGCATCGTTTCGCGAAACGCCGGTGTGAATTTCAAAGCGAACAGTTCTTCCTGCGTATAGCCATGACGGGCCATTACATCGAGCGGGATATAGACGCGATCCTTTTGCAGGTCGATGGTCACATCCTGCCAGAAGTTGGCCAGTTGTAGCGCCGTGCAGGTGAAGTCAGAGAGCCGATGCCGTTCGGCGTCGTTGTATCCGCACAGGCCCAGCACCAGCCGTCCGACCGGGTTGGCTGAGTTCTTGCAATAGCCGAGAACTTCGTCCCAGTTGGCGTAGCGAGTCACGGTCTGATCATGAATGAAGGCGGTAATCAGATCGTCAAAGGTCTGCTGCGGCAGGCCGTACTTGTGAGCCGTGCCTTCCAGGGCAGTGAATACAGGGTGGCGGGTGCGGCCCGCATACATCTCATAGAGTTCCGCACGCCACCACGCGAGCAGGCGCAGACTCTCAGCCGTGTCGCCGATCTCGTCGCCCAGATCATCGGCCCAGCGGCAGAACGAATATACGTTATAAAAATCCTGGTGGAGATGTTTCGGAAGAAGGAAGCTGACGACGTGGAAATTTTCGTAATGGGATGTGGCGAGCGCCCGCGTGTACGCGAGTGACTCGTCCACACCCCATTTACGGGACATGGCTTCAGAGTTCCGGACAAAGTCAGCTGCCGCAAGCATCGGGCCGCCTAGGGGATGATCGCGGTTTTCAAATGCCCGTTATGGCTCATCAAATACTTCATCACTTCAAGCAGATTTGAAAGCGGCTCTTCGCGGTTCACAAAATCGCGGGCGGTAATTTCGCCGCGGGTAACCGCATCGAGCGCGCGTTGAATATGGCCCGGAGTGTGATGGAAACTGGCTTTGCAGGTGATCTCGGAATAGTGGAGAAGGTTGGTTTCCAGATCCACGCGGCTGTCATTTGGGCAGCCTCCGAAGAAATTCACGATACCGCCACGGCGCAGCATGTGGACGGCGTATTCCCAGGTTTCCGGCTTGCCGACAGCCTCAATCGAAACGTCGACCCCGCGTCCACCGGTCATGGCGCGCACGGCCGAAACCAGATCGGTTGTTTCCGCGGTAGAGAGCACCTCATCAGCGCCCATGCGGGCAGCGCGGTCGAGCTGCGTCTGACGGCGACCGATAGCTATGACGCGGGCCTTAAACACAGCCTTCGCCATGCGAACAAACATAAGGCCAATCGGACCCAAACCGAGCACGGCGACGTTATCGCCAGGACGGATGCCGGTTTCTTCCAAGCCGCGCAGAACGCAGGCCAAAGGTTCAATCAAAGCGGCGTCCTGATACGTCACATGCGCTGGAATTTCATGCATGTTCTTCTGCACGATGCGGCCGGGTATGCGGATGAACTCTGCGTAAGCGCCGTTGTTGAACAGCAGGTCTTCGCAAAGGTTTTCCAGATCGCGCTTGCAGTAAAAGCAAACGCCGCACGGCGCCGAATTTGCAGCGACCACACGTTGGCCGGCGCGGAAATTGGTGACGTCACTACCTACGGCGACGATGTCGCCTGCGAGCTCGTGTCCGAACAGTGCGGGAGGAACGATCATGCGCGCGTGATAACCACGGCGGAACACCTTAACGTCGGTTCCACAGGTTAGCGCGGCCTTGACTCTCACCAGCACATCGCCGGAGTCGATTTTCGGAACGGCTACCGGTTCCACCTTAAGGGTTTCTTTCCCGTACAGGACGGCAGCCATCATTTCAGTTTTCACTTAGGACCACCTCATTCCTAACTCCTACCTCGTATTCCTACCTTACTGCCTGGCAGGATCTTAAGAAAATTCCTGGGGACGCACTACAATTTTTAACGATCCATCGCTAGGATGCAACGCCATATCAATGCCCCGTATTATCTCACTCAATGCCACGCGATGGCTCACTAGCCGTTCCACGGGCAATTCACCGCTAAAAACAAGCCTCGCCGATTCGTGCTGCAGTTCGAGCGAAGCGCTATAAGATCCGAATACTATTCTCTCATCCATACAGATGTCTTTGCCGGACATCTCGATTCTTTCCTTATCCGAGGTCTGCGCAAACAGCAGAATTTTGCTGCCCGGGCGCGAACTGCGCACCGCCTGCTCCACAATCCCCGGCGCCGAAGCCGCCACAAATACAATATCGGCTCCCCGGTCTCCGGTCAATTTCTTCACTTCCGCCGTCACATCCACCGAACGCGGATCCCACGACTGCTCTGCGCCAAACTCAAGCGATAACGCACGGCGCTCCGGCATGGTGTCGGTTGTGACCGTGCGAAGTCCGCGCTGCTTCAGAATCATGGTAAACAGCATGCCAATCGGCCCCTGTCCCATGACAACGCATAGATCGCCAGGCTGGGGATCGGATTGAACCACACCTTTCAAGCAGGTGTTAACCGGTTCCACAAAACAGGCCGTATCGAAAGAGACCCCTGCGGGAATCTTCTCCACGCCTTTTTCAACGATCCAGTCCATGACGCGCACATACTGCGCAAAGCCGCCACCCGCCGGTTCGAATCCGGCCGTGACTCCGACCTTCTTGTACACCGGGCATTGGGCGAACAACTTACGCTGACAGTAAAAACAATTTTCGCACGGAATGTGATGGAAAACTATCACGTGGTCATTGATTTGAAATTTGGTGACGCCTTCGCCCACCGCCGCAACCACACCGGCGGTCTCGTGACCGAAGATTCTCGGCGGTTCCAGCAGCCCGTATTCGATCTTTTTGAGGTCTGTGTGGCAGATTCCGCACGACTCCACGCGGATCAAAATCTCGCCTGCGCCAATGGCCGGCACGGCAACGGATTCGACGTCGACCTTCTGCTTGCCTCTGTACACCGCCGCGAACATCTTCGGATTAGAATCTGCAGTGGTCAAAAAACTCTCCCAGGGCTTTCGCCGCGGATTCGCTGTTGCGTTTCAGCTTCAGCAGTTCCGGAAATCTGCGCGAAGGCCTGGCCATCGCGTGCAGCACGATGCGGGGCAGATCGAAGCGCCCGCTAGCATCGCGCAGTTGATTAAAATCCATGTCAAAGCCGTCGTCCGCATTGTCGCTCACGGCGCGGATGCAATAGAACGGGATCTTTTGGGCCGCAGCGATCGCGGCGACTCCCAACGCTTCCATCTCCACAGCCGATGCCCCTTTTGCGTGCAGCGCGGCTTTCGCTTCGCGCGTCCCCACAAAGCGATCCGTCGAAATCATCCAGCCAGATGTGAAAGGCTGCGAGCACGAGGGCAGGGAAGCGTCAAACGCAGGCTCGCCATTTTCACCCATCACGCGCGACGCGGCAAAAATGCCGTTCACCGCAAGCGCTGGATCGAGCGCGCCGCACAGTCCCGTATTGATGATCGCGTCTACTCTTACCATTCCCATCTCACCAAACGCCATGTCCACCGCCTGACCGGCCAACTGAGGACCCGGACCATTGGCCGCGAACAACAAGCGGTTTCCCCGCCATTCTGCCTCGCCCGCGAAACGGATCTTGCCGTCCGTTTTTCTGATATTCCGGCAGCGGGATAAAATCCCCGCCAGCTCGGCCTTTTCCGCGGCGATCAGAAGCAGCGTTAACAATACCCATTCCTACCAAACCAAGCCACAGCACGATCGAATGCGCCATCCACCGCTGCCGGCCTGTACTGCAATTCCCGCTCCGCCTTGGCCTGCGAGACAAACATAAACTTGCGGGCCATCTTGACACCTTCCAGCGGTGCGCGCGGCTCAACGCCGCTCACGTTCGCCCATGCCGTCGAAACCACACCGGCGGCGTAAGCCAGCGCATACGGAATGCGCACGGTGGGTGCTTTGATTCCACTGATGCTTTCCAGCGACTGAAAGATCTGTTGCAATGTCAAATTCTGGCAACCCAGAATATACCGCTCTCCTGGTTTGCCATGTTCACAAGCAAGCAGGTGGCCGTTTGCCACGTCCTTCACGTCAACAATGTTGAGCCCGGTATCGAGATACGCAGGCATAGCGCGCTTCATGAAGTCGACGATGATTTTTCCGGTAGGCGTTGGCTTGCTGTCGTGGTCGCCCACAGGCGTTGTTGGATTCACAATCACGACCGGGAAACCTTTGGATGCGGACTCCAGGGCCACTTGCTCGGCGAGGAACTTCGATCGTTTATAGTGACCGCTCATGTCTTCCATTCCCACCGCACTTTGCTCGTCACCCAGGCCATCCTTCACAAATCCGATGCATCCCACCGTGCTTGTATAGACAACCCGGTCTACGGAAGCCTGCTTTGCCGCGGCCAACAGATTGCGCGTGCCCTCGACATTCGATTCGTACATTTGCTTTGGATCCCTGCTCCACAAGCGGTAATCCGCGGCAACGTGAAACACCAGCGAGCAACCCTTCACGGCACGGCCAACAGAGGCCGCGTCCCGTAAGTCGCCCTTCACCACTTCAACTTCTAAATCCTCGATCGGCAGGCCGCTCCTTGAGAGCGCTCGCACCTTGTAACCCCGCTCCGACAATAGCCGGGCCAGATGCCATCCCACAAATCCCGTCGCGCCTGTGACCAGTACCGGTTTCACTTATGTCAGCGCGTTTTCAAAAAGCTGGAGAGCGCAAGCAGCGGGAAGCTATTCCGGTAAAGGTGATAGCTCAAATAAAACACGGCCGGGAAGCCGGTTCCCGTTGCCAGTTGTTCGTCCCACAGGCCGTCTGGCCGCTGTGTCTCCATCAAATGTTCAATTCCCTTGTTCACGCTGATGCTGTTGGTATCGCCGCCCGCGATCAGCCCGAGTACCGCCCACGCAGTCTGCGATGGCGTGCTTTCCGCACGCACGTATGTATGTTCGTTGTAGCTGGCGCAGCTTTCACCCCAACCGCCATCGGCGTTCTGAATGGAGCGCAGCCATTCGCCTGCGCGCAGCACGTGTACTTCTCGGTCGCTTTCGCCGGCGGCGCGCAGGCCACGCAAGGCGAGAAACGTGCCGTAGATATAGTTGACGCCCCAGCGGCCGTACCAGCTGCCATCGGCTTCCTGCGTGCGTATCAAATACTCCACGCCTTTGCGGATGGCCGGATGCGACTGCGGTACGCCGTACATGCACAGCGCTTCCATCACGCGTCCGGTGATGTCGGGGCAAGTCGGGTCAAGCATCGCGTTGTGGTCGGCGAAGGGTACATCGCCCAGCACATGCCAGTTATTATCGACATCGAACGCCGCCCAGCCGCCATCTTTCGATTGCATATCGAGCAGCCACTGGACGGCCCGTTTCTGGCACGCTTCCAGCGCCTTCGGGTCTGTGGCTGTCATGTGCTTCAGGGCCATCAGCACCATGGCGGTGTCATCGATATCAGGGTAGAACTCGTTGGCGAATTCGAAGTACCAGCCGCTCGGTTCGGTGTTGGGGCGCTTCACGCTCCAATCACCCTTGCGGCGCACTTCCTTGGTTAACAGCCAGTCCGCGCATTTGCGCATCTGGGCGGCCGGCGCCATGCCTGCCTCGCCCATCGCAAAACCCGCGATCGCAGTGTCCCACACCACGGAAAAACAGGGTTGGAAGAAGAACCGGCGGCCGTCGTCGACCATCAACGCATTGAACTGTTTCTCGGCCTCTTCGCGATCCGGATGGTCAGCACTGCGGCCAAGCAGATCGAGCGCCATGATCACATACTGCATGGGCGGATAGATCGCCGCCAGCCCGTCTGTGTACCGCGTGCGTTCCAGCATCCACTGCTCCGCCTTTTTAATGGCGTGGGCGCGCAGCGATTTGCTGCCGTATTTTTCCCAAAGCTTGCAGATTTTATCGAAAATCAGGAAGGTATATCGCCATGTGAACGGCTTGGCGTCGCTATGGAAATGCAGGTCCACGCCTTCGATGAAGATCTCGTCGATGTTAAAACCCGTGGGTAGCGGACGCCTTGGATTCAGCGCATGAACAATCGAAAGCGGAATTACAATTGCACGTGTCCACGACGACATCTGGTAAATGAAGTTGCCCGGCAGCAGCATCATCTCCGGCGGGATCGCCGGCACGTCTTCGCGCGGATACAGCCCGAAGAAACTGAGGTTCAGTTTCACATAGCTATTTGCCGCTTGAATGCCGCCCATAGCCAGGATCCGTTCGTGCAGCAGCGCCATTTGCGGGGATGCCGTATCGCGCCCGGCCAGCTTCAGTGAAAAATACGCCTTCACGCTGGCATTGATTTCCGAGGGGCCTTGCGGGTAAATATTAAAACCGCCGTCCGGTAGCTGGCGGCGCAGGATCGATTCCACGGCCCGGTCGATCTGGGCGCGGTTGGGAGGATTCCAAACTCCGTCCACGGGCGGATGCAGCCACAGCTGGAGCAGAATATAGTCAGATTCCAGGGTTGTGTCGGCTGTCAGTTCCGCCCACCAGTAGCCCTGGTCGTGTTGTAGGCCGAGCATCGCATCCGATGCTCGGCGGGCTGCCTGGCCCACGGCTGCTAACAATGAATCTGCAATTTGAACACTCGGAGTCATGTCGCGATCGATTTATATCCCTGCTGGAGCTGTCATTGCAATATTAGTCAGACGTGCGCCAGCGTGTTCCAGTTCCGCCGGAAGTGAAAACCGCACATCTTCTTCTTTGACTTCCATTAATTCCAGTTTGCCGAAGCCCTGCACCTTCAGGAAATCGATGAGTTCTTCAACCAGATGTTCGGGAGCGGAAGCGCCGGCGGTGATGGCCACGGTCTGCACGTTTTGCAGCCATTCCATTTCCACTTCGCTCTCATCGTCAATCAGGTAGGCCGGAATGCCGGCCTTCTCGCAAACTTCTACAAGCCGCTGGGAATTGGAGCTGTTCTTCGAACCTACCACCAGCAGTAGCTGGCACAGCGGCGCCACGGCCTTCACGGCGAGTTGGCGGTTTTCGGTGGCGTAGCAGATATCCTGCGAATGTGGTCCCATCACTAGCGGAAAGCGTTCCCGCAGGCGCTCTACAATGTCTTTGGTTTCGTCCAGGCTCAGCGTCGTCTGCGTGAGGTAACGCATGCGGGACGGATCTTTCACCTGCAGGCTATCCACGTCTTCCACGCTGGAGACCAGCATCATGCTCTCCGGCGCTTCGCCCAAGGTGCCGATCACTTCGTCGTGATCCTTATGGCCGATCAGAATGATGGTGAAATCTTTGCTTGCGAAGCTCTTGGCTTCGACGTGCACTTTGGTGACCAGCGGGCAGGTCGCATCAATGACGTTGAGGTTTCTTGCGATCGCGTCTTTGCGGACGCTGGGTGCAACGCCGTGCGCGCTGAAAATGACGCGCGCGCCCGCTGGCACCTCATCCAACTCTTCTACAAAGATCGCACCCATCTCACGCAGCTCATTCACTACGTGGCGGTTATGAACGATTTCTTTGCGCACATAGATGGGCGCGCCGTAATGGCCCAGTGCGATTTTCACCACGTCGATTGCGCGAACAACGCCCGCGCAAAAGCCACGTGGCGTAAGGAGGATAATCTTCTTGATTGCGTTCAATGACATACAATCTTTCATTATAGCAACCGTTCGCCCCTTGCGGGTAACGCTTGTGAAACGATGTAGGGCAGATTGGCAATCCAATACCACTCGTTTTTCAATTCCGCCATTCTTGAAGTTAGAATTCGCCTGCTCGCTCGCTTGCGAGCGCTATGTTTTCAAACCGCCTCGCCGCTGCTCCCACGGAGTCGTGCCTCAACTCAATCCCTGCCGCACTCCCCCAGGACAGCGCCGCAAAACCATCTCCGCCGACTCCTGAATATCCGCATCCCCGCGTACCACAACGTCCGCAAACGCCCTAGTAGGCAGAATATAAATATCGCCCATCGGCTTCACCGTGGAATAATACTGCGTCCGCACCGACTCCGCCGTCCGCCCCCGCTCGCGCACATCCCGCTCAAGCCGTCGCGCGAAACAGACATCCTCCGGCAACTCAACAAACACCCGTACCCCAAACAGGTCACGCAACTCCGGCCAATGCAAAGCGAACAGGCCTTCCAGGATTACAAAGCCGCCAGGAACAATACGCGTTACCTTGCCTGACCGCGTGTGGATAGAAAAATCATAATCAGGGACCTCCACCGGTTGGCCGGCAACAATCGCCGAAAACTGCTCCAGCAGCAGCCTGGCGTCGAGCGAAGCAGGCTCGTCAAAGTTCACCCGGCAGCGCTCCTCATAGCTCAAGTGGCCGAGTTCAAGGTAGTAGGAATCAAGTGAGACGACAGGCGCCTCAAGCGCCCCGGCCAACTGGCGCGCCAGTTCGCTCTTGCCAGAGCCGGATGCTCCAGCGATGCCGATCAGAAAGGGTGAGCTGCTCATGTGAGATCCTTGCTATTTTCGCATGCCGGCCATTCTGAATCAAAGGCCGCAACGATCTCAACACGGCAAGCAATAACTCGGCTTTTGTTGTCTACTTTTCGAAACAAAGTAATTTATAATACAATGTTCCACTCAAATACATCGGAAACGGTCGATTGGGAAGGGTTTTAGCAGTCCGGAGGGCCGCAATTGCCTCCTCCAGGCACGCTTCTCCTCAAGCGGCCGCCAGCGTGAACATCCATCCCACTCGCTCCGTACTGCGAAACTTCGTTTTGCGCTGCAAGGCCACCGTCTTCAACCATCCGAAGCCTTCCTCGATCCTCTTCCGCTTTCCCTGGCTTACTCCATACTCCGAATACCTGGTGGTTCGCCCATCATGGCCGCTGCCAGGCGAGTCTGCTCCTGCAAGAGATCGTGACACTGCAGTTCCGGCAAGTGCAGCAGTTGATTGCAAGCGCCACGTTGTGGTGCAGTGGTCTATGAGAGTGATGTGGCCATCATTGATTGGCATGGCAGTGCCGGATGGGACATTGTTTTCGATCGTGTTTTCGACGGCCACAGGCAGCACGCCCAAGCAGCGAAATGGAGAAATGACTGGATGTCGCAACAATACGCGTTCGTTGGGTGTTATTCCGGATTTGCGCCGGGGCAGCTTGGCTGGGTCGGATCGAAGCAGCCCGGACAAGGGATTCTCTCCTTTTCCTTCAACAATGCAGACGGCTCGCTTTCCCCAACTGGCACAGTCACGAAGCAGGATTCACCGACTTGGCTGGAGATTCACCCCAACCGGCGTTTTCTTGTTGCCACGCACGAGCTTTCCTACCACACGGGCGTGTCAGCCGGTGTCGGTTTTGTGACCTCCTACCGGATCCAGCCCGGCGGTGCACTCGAAAATGTGTGCACTCAGGCGACTGGCGGCCGAGGCAACACGTGTGCGACATTCGACCGGACAGGGCGCTTCCTGCTCGTGACAAGGTACTGGGAGGGTGGCATCTCGGTGCTGCCGTTCGATCCCGATACCGGAGCGATCGGTGAGGTTACCGCGGCACCAGATCACCAGGGCTCCGGACCGCACCCTCTGCGTCAGTCGGCGTCTCATCCTCACGGTGTGCACGGCGATCCCCGAACGAATCTGGTTTACGCGATGGATTTGGGCACAGACAAGGTTCATCAATACCTTCTCGATATCGCGACGGGGACAATGACGCCGCAGGGTGAAGTGAAGCTCGCCCCAGGATGTGGCCCGCGCGGCATCAACTTTCACCCGTCCTTGCGGGTCGCGTACGTGAATTGTGAGCTTGACGGCACTGTGGTCGTCTGTGCCGTTGACGACGACAAAGGGCTCGTCCCGGTGCAGACGGTGTTCTGCTATCCGGAAGGCTTTGAGGGACGCGGCCCCCCGGACAATCTCGGCAAGGCTGATTTCTGGGGGGCCGAGGGCTGTTTGTCGGCCGACGGATCGCACTATTACTACATCTGCCGGGTCCACCAGAGCATTGCCGTTTTCGCCGCGGCGCCTGAGGACGGAACGCTGACATTTTCAAGTCGACACGCGTTAGCGGCTCACTCGAATGCGCGGAACCTCACGCTCGACCCGAGCGGCAGGTATTTGCTTGTGGCGAGCCAGGACGCTGACTGTGTGGAATGCTTCCGCATCGAACCCGGAACTGGCGCGCTCGAGCTTGTGCACACCCAGCACGCCCCGTGCGCCGCCGACGTCGCAGTAATTTGATTCAACAAGAATTAGGAATGGTCGTCCAATGGCGCTGCCCACAGATCCGGCTAACATTTTTTATTTGGGGATAGGAAAAATGGCACAACAGGCAGGCTCAATCAAAAAACCCGTGAGCACTCGGAGGAAGATGCTCACGGGCAGGGCAGGCTCGTCGCCTAGAGGCAGACAAGCGTCTGTCCAAACTGAGAAAAATCGTTTGGAGAGAATCTATTTGGCCTTAGTTCAGGCCGATCTCAACCTACCATACGTTATCCCATATAGCATTTTAGTGTCAAGTCCTGTTCTTTCAACGGTAGTACTGTTTGTCGCTAAGACCCCATCAATGAAAGAGATATACTTTTGCTGAAATTGGGAATATTATTCGCTAGACTGAAGGTGTTATGGCAACCGCACAAACTGGGGATCTGGTAAAGGTCCATTACACTGGCAAACTGGAGGACGGGACGGTATTCGACTCCTCAGTTGGTGGAGAGCCACTCTCCTTTCAAGTGGGAGGCAACCAGGTCATTCCTGGGTTCGAAAGAACCGTAATAGGAATGTCTCCTGGAGAATCCCGAACCGCGGCCATCCCGCCAACCGACGCCTACGGCGAGGTCGTGGAGGAGATGGTGCTGACGGTAGATCGCAAGCAGATTCCCGATAACGACCAACTGGAACTGGGAATGGAAATGCAAGTCCAGGGCGACGGCTTCGCCATGCCGGTGAGAGTGGTTGAGCTCTCGGATACGCAGGTTAAGCTCGATGGAAACCATCCCCTGGCAGGAGAAACGCTTGTGTTTACAATTGAACTGGTTTCGATCGGGTAAACTGGCCAATTGCTGGAGGCCACATGCTTTCTGCCGTGTTTCTGCTGATGGGTTTGCCGCTGGCGGCACAAGTCCAGGTGCCGGCATTTTTTCGCGGCGACTTTGTACTCTTGAAGTCAAAGACAGAATTCGTGGTTCGCGCATCGGACGGCAACGTGTATGTCTGCCTGTTCGATGAGCGGACCTGGTTTGAGCGGACGCAATTGCGCATCAACGCCTCGGCACTTGAGGCGGGCGATCATCTTGAGGTAGTGGCGGACCGTTCCCGTGAATCGCCAGGCGGTTGTTTTGCACGAACCGTGCATGTGGCCGAAATCGTCACACCTGTGCGATCCCGGCTACGCCCATACCAAAGTGTAACGGAGCATATCGCCCCGCGCGGAGACCTTTCCTTCGCCGGAGTCGTGATTTTGGTGGAGGCTTCGCGGCTTGTCCTGCGGCAGCGCAATCAGAGCGAACGGGTTACTCTCACGCTGCGGCCGGATACTCGTTATGTGCATGACGGCATTCAAATTGAGGCCGGTGAGTTGAAACGAAATGAACGTGTTTACGTAAGGGCGGGCAAAAGTCTTGGCGGTGAAATTGAGGCGTATCAGATCTCGTGGGGAGAGATTTTGACGCCGATGAAACCATGAGGGCTGTGAGCACGTCGGTCAAAATTGCTATACTTAGAAACTGCTATCACTCTGAAATGAAGTTCCTACTCTATCTACTCGTGTGTGCCCCCTTGGCGGGCGCCGCCGATTTCACAACCGGCATGGCTGCGCGTCTTGTTATCGGCCAAAAGAATTTCACCATCCAGGATCAAGGTGCGGACAGGGATCTGCTCGGTGGCGTGAGCGGTGTTGCCTTTGCCAACAATACTTTGTTCGTGGCAGATTCCAATCGCGTTGGCGCCGGTCCGCTGAATCACCGCGTGCTGATCTATAAGAACACCAGGCAGCAGTTCCCCGGCGTTACGGATCCACTGATTCAGAACCCCAGTAAACCGCGTTGCCCGGCCTGCGTCGGGCTTGCCGATGTGGTTCTTGGACAGCCGGATTTTGTCACCGCGAACGAAGTCACTTCGCCCGATAACAATACGCTGCGGCTACCCACGGCCGTTGCAACAGATGGCGTCAGACTGGTTGTGGCAGACACGAACAACAACCGCGTTTTGATCTGGAACTCGATTCCGGCCAATAACCGGCAACCCGCCGATGTGGTTCTGGGGCAGAAAGACTTTAAGACGAACCAGGCGTTCCGCCCACCGAATGCTTCCAGCCTGCTTGGGCCGCAAGGCGTTTGGATTCAGGGCAATCAGTTGTTTGTTGCGGATTCGCAGAATCACCGGGTCTTGATTTGGAACAGCATTCCTACCACCAACGCGAAACCAGCGGATATCGTGTTGGGGCAAGCGAGCATGAATGCCGGGGTTCAGGTTGACCTGGCGCAGGCTGCACCTCCGGCAACTGCCAGTTCCTTGACGAATCCGGTTTCTGTCACAACCGACGGTATCCATCTTTTCGTGTCCGATTTGGGCAACAATCGTATTCTGATTTGGAACAAAATTCCTACGGAGAACAATGCCCCTGCCGATATCGCATTGGGGCAGCCCGATCTGGTCAGTTCCATTCCGAACAACACACCCGCAATGTGCACATCAATTGGCATGGATGTCAACAATAACAATGCACTTTTGTATCCGGACCGCTGTGATGGAACAATGGAGTTCCCTCGTTTTGCCTTGTCCGATGGGAAGCGGTTGTTTGTTGCAGATGGCGGCAACGACCGCATTCTGATGTGGAAGACTATGCCCACCAAAACGGGCCAGGCGCCAGATGTGATCATAGGCCAGCGCGACGGCACTACCAACCGTAACAGCGATCCGGATCCGAGTGCGATCTTCCCAAGCGTGGCTGATGTCGACAACACCTTGGCACGTTCGGCTCCTGACACGTTCCGTTCGCCGATGTCAATGGCCTTCGACGGAACGAATCTTTATGTGACCGATCCCTTTGCCCGTCGAGTGCTGGTGTTTTCGATTGCGGATGAACTGGTGACTCCGAACGGTGTGCGAAACTCCGCCAGTTTGGAGATCTTCGCAGTGGGCAGCATTGTATTTTCTGGCACAGTGAAGGAAAACGATGCTGCGACCGTTACGATCAACACCAGGGACTATGTATATACAATCGTCAAGAACGATACGTTTGCGACCGTGATCAATGCGCTGGTTAAGCTGATCAATGCGAATGGCGGAAACCCGGATGTGCTTGCTTACGGCAATACAACTACCAACACGCTGGTGCTGACCGCCCGCAAAAGCGGCGACGCTGGCAACAGTGTTCCGTATAGCGTATCGATTTCCACTACTGCGGTGATTGTTCTTACCGCGGGTGGTTCGACATTGGCTGGTGGCCAGGATGCGGCCAAGATCGCCCCTGGAACGATCGTTTCGATACTCGGATCTTTTTTGTCGGAAGATACTGCCTCGGCCCCGGCTGACGCTGAGAATTTGCCGATTGATCTCGCCGGTGTTCAGGTTTACTTCGATGGCATCCGTTCGCCCCTCGTGATGGTTTCTCCGACGCAAGTAAATGCGCAGGTGCCGTACGAAGTTCTTGATGCCACCAGCATCAACTGCTGGGTTCGCATAACCCGCAAGGACGGTTCCGTCTACACCTCTTCGCCCGTTGCCGTGCCGATTATTCCACAGAACCCTGGGATCTATGCCGAAACTGGTGTGGTGGAGCCGCGGCCTGGTGTCGTCTTGCACTATTCCAGCCACGCGACGGGTACCATCTCCGTTGACGGTACCGCGAACGCGCAGGACATAGCCACGGTCATGATCGAGGACCGGACGTACTCCTACACGGTGCAATCGGGCGATACGCTGGAATCGATTCGCGATGGTCTGATTGCTCTAATCAATTCAAACCCTAACGAGAAGGTGACTGCATTTACCGCCGGTGTTTTCACGCGTATCCGGCTGGTTGCAAAAGTGGCTGGTCCTGCGGGTAATGGCATCAAGATCTCAGGCAACGCCGCGTCAGGCGCGCAGGTGATTCTGACGGCGACCAACAGCGCTCTGTGCTGCGCCAATGTAGCTGGTTCGCGCGTGACCGCTGCTAACCCGGCGGTTCCCGGCGAGACAGTGGTTGTATACGCCACCGGTCTTGGGCTTGTGAAGCCGGATGATGCTTTCCTTGCATTGCATACCGGTGCCAAGTACCGCGGAACGGAGCAGAATCAGCCCAACGCGTTTGTATCATCGTTGGCCGGCGGCAAAACTGCTAACGTCTTGTACTCTGGATTGAAAGTGGGTAGCGTCGGGATCTTTGAAGTGCATTTGGAATTGAACTCCGATATCCCCTCTGATAACTCCACGCAGTTGACGATTGCTCAAGACGTCTACGTGAGTAACATCATCACATTCCCGGTAGTAAATCCGGCTCCTCCGGATGTACCTGTTGTATCGCAATGACACGACGAGAATTTTTCGGCGCAACGGCCGCCCTGCCAGCGATGGCGATGCAGGGCGTTGCGCCGAATATTTTGCTATTCATGACCGATCAGGAATCTGCCCGGCTTCCTGGCCCGGCTTCTCTCCCCAACCGCAAACGCCTGATCGATGGCGGAACCGTTTTTACCAACGCTTTCTGCAATACTCCTCAATGTTCTCCTGCCCGATCAAGCCTGATGACGGGGCTTGAGCCGAATCGTACCGGCGTGTTGACGAATGTGGATGGCGCCTCGGTGGGCAAGGGGTTAAAGCCGTCTTCCGTGACCATCGCCAAGGTCGCCAAAGCTGCAGGTTACGCGACTGGTTACTTTGGAAAATGGCACCTCGGCAGCGAGGCGGAAGGTCTGAAACAGTTCGGTTGGGACGTCTACGAAAAGGGCTCCGACGAGGAAGTTTCGGCCAAGGCGGCGGCCTGGATCCGCGCTCAAAAGGGGCCGTGGTTTGCCTGGGTCTCGGTTTTGAATCCGCATCATATATACGATCTGAAGCAGGTGAAGCTGCGCCCGGGAGTGACGCCTCCTCATAGCGGTCTGGCTGACCTCGAAACCAAGCCTTCCGAGCAGCGCCAGTTCATCGACGAGGACCAGGGTAAGGCTGTCATCGATTACAAACCGGAAGACTGGCTGCGCTATCGCAGCTACTATCTGGACTTGCTGGAGAAGACGGATCATTGCCTCGGCACGGTGCTGGACGCGGTCTCATCTGCGCCGTCGATCATCGCGTACACTTCCGACCATGGTGATGGCCTGGGGGAGCACGGACTGCCCTTTAAGGGGCCGTTCCTTTATGAGGAACTGATCCGAATTCCCATGATTATCAAGGCGGCTGGTCGTATCAAGCCGGGCCAGCGTAGCGAATTGACGACGCAGGCCGATCTGACCTGCATCATCGCGATGCTGGCCGGATTGCATGGAATGCCCCAGCCGGATATGAACCGCGATGCGGTGTTTCTGGAATACTACGCCAAGCAAAAATGGGTGAATCCGATTCGGACGATTCGCACCAAACGCTATAAACTTAACTGGTACGATCGGGGCAATCGCGAGTTATATGATCTGGCGAAGGATCCGTATGAATTGAGAAATCTTGCGAACGATGCTTCGATGGCTGGTGTTCGTAAGGATCTGGAGCGCAGGTTGAATCAGTGGCGCGGTCCTATGATGTAGCTGGCGGATCTATTTCTCGGCGAAAACTTCCTTCAATGAATTCGCATCCATCAAATTCAGCGCCCAGCGTTCGAGTTGGCCCATATGGGCTTTGCGGATTTTCTTTTCGACGGTTGCCGGGACTTTGCCGAAGCGCTTGTTTAGCATTTTGAGCAGGAGGGTTGATTGGCCGATTTCGAGGCCCTGTTCTCGGCCCTGTTCAAGGCCCTTTTCCAGTCCGATTTCACGGCCCTTTTCCATCCCTTTTGCGAGACCCTGCTCGATCCAGCCACGGATCGTCGCGTTCTCCATAATATCGATCTCAAGCGGCATGCTTCGAATCTCCTCGGCGACCACGTTATCCAGCCGCCTCAACCCTGATAATATCATGAGCTTTTCCATCAGGTCAGCTCGTTCGCGTCTTGGTCTGCCGGCCCAACTGAGCAGTATCCGCCGAATGGTCGCGCGATGATTGCGCGTTGGCGACAAAATCGCCAACGCCCGGTCCGCCGGGGATTCGCTGTTCAGTAAAACCTCTTCGTCAAACTGCCGGATATCGGTTAATTGAAAGCGGTAGTCGAGGTCCTCCTCTTTAATGTGAGAAACCATCGAGCAAGTGGGCGATCCTACATAGAGAACATGCTGTGTAATCCTTTCCGGTCGATACCGGGCGCGGAGCAACGACCTGTAATGCAGCATTCTGTCCACCATTAACGGATCGTTGGAGGCCTGCAATTCCAAATGGAAAATGCGGCCATCATCCAAGCGGGTCAGCAGATCGGGGGTTCGCTCCTCGACGGATTTGAACTCCACATTGAGCAGGGTCTTGGGCCTGGCGCCCGTCAACAAGGGCGTGAGTCTGTTTCCCGCTGAGTGCACGATAGTTTTCAAGACGGCGTCGTAGTTCAATGTTGATACGGGCCTCCATAAGAGAAGTGTGCGGGGCAGGCGATAATTCTCTTAGGAATTCAGCGATCGCGTACAATTGGAACGCGAACATGTTTTCCAAATCACGTAGAGAGTTCCTCAGCACCGCTGCCGCCGTGAGCCTGATGCCGCTGGCGCATAGTCAGAACAGTTCCGCTGTGTCTTGGTACCGGCGTGCTTACCGCTGGGGCCAGACGAATATCACAGAGAAAGATCCCGTGCGGTACGATATCGGCTGGTGGCGCGAATACTGGAAGCGCACCGGAGTGCAGGCCGTCATCATCAATGCCGGCGGCATTGTGGCTTACTATCCGAGCAAGTTTCCGCTTCATTACCGGGCGGAGTTTTTGAACGGGCGCGACCTGTACGGCGAACTGGCGAAGGCGGCGCACGAAGATGGACTGTTCGTGATGGCGCGCATGGATTCTAACCGCACATCGCAGAACTTCTTCGAGGCGCACCCGGACTGGTTCACGCGCGACATTGATGGCAAGCCATATCGTGCGTCGGACAAGTACATCACCTGCATCAACAGCCCTTACTACGACGATTACTTGCAACAGGTGTTGCGTGAGATCATTGAACTGTCGCATCCGGAAGGGATCACCGATAACAGTTGGGCAGGCATGGGGCGCGAGAACATCTGTTATTGCGAAAACTGCCAGAAGAAGTTTCGCCTGCGCAGTGGCGGGGCGCTGCCACGCAAGGCCGATTGGGACGATCCGGCGTATCGCGAGTGGATCCTGTGGAACTATGCGCGGCGTGTGGAGTTATGGGAGTTGAACAACAAGACCACGCAGGCGGCGGGTGGGCCGGACTGCATCTGGTCAGGCATGAATAGCGGATCCGTGACATCGCAGGCGCGCTCATTCCGCGATCTGCCGGAGATCTGCAAACGTGCCCACATCATGATGCTCGATCACCAGCGGCGCGACGATGACACCGGCTTCCAGCAAAATGGCGACACTGGCAAGCGCGTGCATGGCCTGTTGGGCTGGGATAAGCTGGCGCCGGAATCGATGGCGATGTATGAGTCGGGTCCCGGCTACTACCGTTTGGCGAGCAAGCCTGCTGCTGAAGGCCGAATGTGGATGATTGCGGGACTGGCCGGCGGCATTCAACCGTGGTGGCATTTCATTTCGGCTTATCACGAAGATCGTCGTCAGTATGCCACACCCGGGCCGGTGATGAACTGGTACAAGACGAATCAGTCATTGATGATCAATCGCCAGCCTGTGGCCACAGTGGGGCTGGTATGGTCGCAGCGAAATACTGATTTCTTTGGCCGCGACGATGCGGCGGAGTTGGTTGATGCGCCGTATTCTGGGTTCATGCACGCACTGGTGCGGGCGCGGATTCCATATCTTCCCGTGCATGTGGATGAGATCGACAAGAACGCCGGTCAACTTACGACATTGATTCTACCGAACCTCGGCGCGATGTCCGATGCACAGTGCGCGGCGGTGCGGCGCTTTGCGGCACGTGGCGGATCGATTGTCGCGACAGGCGATACCAGCATGTACAACGAGTTCGGCGATGGGCGTGCGGATTTCGCGTTGGCCG
Source organism: uncultured Acidobacteriia bacterium (assembly GCA_903881085.1). Classification (GTDB taxonomy): domain Bacteria; phylum Acidobacteriota; class Terriglobia; order Bryobacterales; family Bryobacteraceae; genus CAIRSA01. The sequence goes on along the minus strand of CAIRSA010000026.1, from coordinate 19,517 downwards.
ACGTGTTCCGTGTGCATCGGACCACGCCTGCGCCGAAGTTGGCGCATGAACGCGAACAACGCCGGCCGCGAGGTACGGCCGATCGCTTCCTGACCGATGTGCATACGTATCTTCGATTGAGTCCGGAGATGCGCGCACAGGTGAATGGGCCGCATATAGCCGATGAACCCAAGCCCGCAGGCAAGCGTCATGAAGTTCTGCACGGGTTCGATGAGACGGACATCATTCCTTACGGGGGCCAGTTGCAGCCGCTGCGCGTGGATTCTGGAACGGTTGTTCCATTATCGTTCGTTCCGGCGTTTCCGACCTATCCGCCTGAGACATCGTGGATGCGTGTGCCCAAAACGGATGTCGCCGGGCTGGTGCTATCCGAAAGTGGCAAGTCTCGTGTAGCATACGTCGCGGCCGATCTGGACCGTCGTTACTCCAAAGAGCATCTGCCTGACCATGGCGATCTGCTTGCCAACATCATCCGCTGGGCCAGTGGCGGCAACATCCCGCTAACTGTCGAAGGCCCCGGATTCATTGACTGCCACCTGTACCGACAGGGCAAGAGCATGATCTTGCATCTGGTGAATTTGACCAGCGCGGGGACTTGGCGCGCACCAGTGGAGGAGTTCATTCCAGTGGGTCCGGTGCAGGTGAAGATTCACTTGCCCGAAGGCGTAAGCGGGCGCTCGGCACGATTGCTTGTTGCCGGCGGCAGGCGGCCGGTCAGCGTGCGGCATGGCGTGGCAAGCCTGGACGTGACTTCGATCAAGGATCACGAAGTCATCGTGCTGGAATAGCCGCCAGATCGGGATCAACGCCGGCGGCGATGTCGCCGACGCTTAGCTTTACCGCGACATCAGGCACTATCCCGGCATCGGGCTGCGGGGTCTTGGGGAAACTGCCAATCAAAGGCAGGTCAATTTCAATGCCGCTGTTGGGCAGGCGCAGGAAGAAGAAGGCACCGCCGTTGATGCCGCGCTGATTGCCGCCGGTGGTGCGGCCGATCAAGGTGCCGAGTTTATTCTGTTGCACGGTTTGCGCAAATTGAAATGTTGCGGAGCTGTTGGCGGCATCGATCAGCACAAAGAGTTTGCCCTGGAAGTGCTTGCCTTCGGGGTGGATGAGTTCCCAGCCGGACTCGTCGTCATCGTACTTATTCAGCCGGAAGTAGCGGCTCTGCGGCGCTGTTGGCCAAGGCACGCGCAACTCCTCCGCACTAGCGCCCCAATTGCGGAAGCTGTTGTCCCAGGTGTCGAGGTGCGGGTTCAACGGGGCTTCGATCTGGCGGTAGCGGACCAGGCGGATGTAGGATGCGACGCGCAGATCCTTACTGACAATGCGTTTTAGAATCTCGTTGCCAATATCCTGCCCGCCTTCGTTGCCGCGCAGGTCAACCACCAGGGCGGGGGCGTTGCGGTCGGCGAACTCATCGAGCCGCGCGTTCAGCCAGGTCTTCCAATCCCATTTGGAGTTGTACAGAGCCCAGGTGCGCATGCGCAGATAGGCGTTGCCGTTGGGCAGGTACTTCCATTCGAAGGGCTCCGCCACGTTGGGTGCCTGCGCTGCCTGGCGCTGAGCGCTGGTCAAGGCCTGCACGGTGAACAGCGTGGGCTTTCGGTCCGATGGGCGTTTGGCTTCCAGCTTTAACGCGGGGCCGGTGAATGGAAAGAGCAGCGGGAAATAGATGTGGAACGCTTCATAGCGGCCTTCGCCGATGAGTTCGAAATAGGCCCGGCGCTTGCCGTCGTTCGAGCCATCGGCGCGCGCCAGTGGCATCAGGCGGTCTAGGATCTTTCGTGTGGGGTTGCCATTGATGGAAAGAATCTCCGAGCCTCGCGGCAGTTGCTTTTCTGGGGTGAAGTCTTCCGTCACAACCATTCGGTTGTCGATCCAGCGGAAGTGGAATGGCATTTGCGTCTGGCCTTCAAAGAGGGCTGCTGAGACCTCCTTCTTCTGGTTCACGAAGTTCGGATATGTATGTCCGCAGCGGATGGAGGCGGTGAATGCGGTGAAGGCGAGGAAGGCTTCGGGCAGCGTCTGATCGCTGTCGAAGCGGCGGTTCAGTTCGCCAAACTGCTCATCCATTTTCTGTTTGCTGTTGTAGCGGTAGAGGCCTGGATGCAGGTTTTCGAAGGCGGTGCGCAGCAGGGCCACATCGGCGCGTAGGCCTGCGGAAGAGATTGCTTGTGGAGCGGCAAACGAGGTCTGGCAGAGCATGGTCAGAGCGGCCAGCATAGTGCTTTTGCAAATCGTAGCGATCCCTTGATATCCTTTTTCAGGGGAGAAGCACATGAGCGGAGTACGAGTGCTGGTTGGCACGAAAAAAGGCGCGTTCATCTTAACATCTGATGCATCACGCCAGCATTGGGATGTAAATGGTCCATTCTTTGGTGGCTGGGAGATGTACCACCTGAAGGGATCGCCGGCGGATCCGAACAGGATTTACGCCTCGCAATCGAATGCCTGGAATGGGCAGACCATGCAGCGGTCGGATGACGGCGGCAGGACCTGGATCACGATTGGCAACAAGTTTGTCTACGATGGCGTGCCCGGTACGCACATGTGGTACGATGGCACTCCGCATCCGTGGGAGTTCAAGCGGGTGTGGCACTTGGAGCCTTCGTTGACCGATCCGGACACCGTCTATGCCGGCGTGGAGGACGCGGCCTTGTTCCGCTCCTCTGATGCGGGCATGACTTGGCACGAGATCTCAGGCCTACGCAACCACGGTTCGGGTGCGAACTGGCAACCTGGTGCGGGCGGCCTGTGTCTGCATACGATCATCCTCGATCCCAGCGATCCGCAGCGCATTTACATCGCGATCTCAGCGGCCGGCGCATTCCGCACCGATGATGGCGGAGCAACGTGGAAGCCGATTAATCGCGGCTTGCACTCGCTGTATATTCCTGATCCGACGGCGGAAGTCGGCCATTGCGTACACCACGTGGCGATGCATCCTGCCAAGCCTGGGGTTTTGTTCATGCAGAAGCATTGGGACGTGATGCGTAGTGACGATGCCGGAGACAACTGGCACGAGATCAGCGGCGACTTGCCTACTGATTTCGGATTTGTGATCGATGTGCATTCGCAAGAGCCGGAGACGGTGTATGTCGTGCCCATCAAGAGCGACTCCGAACACTATGTCCCCGATGGCAAGCTGCGGGTCTATCGCAGCCGCAAGGGCGGTAATGAATGGGAAGCGCTTTCGAACGGGTTGCCGCAGAGTGACTGCTATGTGAACGTGCTGCGCGATGCGATGGCGGTGGACAAGATGGACCCGTGCGGTGTGTACTTTGGCACCAGCGGTGGCCAGGTGTATGCATCGTCCGACGCGGGCGATAACTGGACTGCCATTGTGCGCGATCTTCCGGCGGTGCTTTCGGTGGAAGTCCAGACTTTGCCATGAGTACGGTGAAGCTGCTGCTGCCTGGGCATTTGCGGACTTTGGCGCGGGTGATGGGGGATATTGAGCTGGCGGTGGACGGGGCGGTGACCTTGCGGACTACGCTCGATGCTTTGGAGGAGAAGTATCCGGCTTTGTTGGGGACCTTGCGCGACCATGTTTCCAAGCAGCGGCGGCCTTTTATCCGGTTTTTCGCTTGCGAGCGGGATCTTTCTTTTGATTCGATCGATGCGCCTTTGCCGGAGGCTGTGGTTAATGGGTTGGAGCCGTTGTTGGTGGTGGGGGCGATTGCTGGTGGAGTTTGAGGAAGGGGCGAGTACCACTCGCCCGCAGAGTGCCACTCTGCCCTACATCAGGCGCTTGCTCGGTTGAGTAGCTGGATTGCGGAGGGTTCCAATTCCAAGCGGGCTGCGGCCATCAAGTCTTCTACTTGGGCCACGCTGGTGGCGCTGGCGATTGGTGCGGTAACGGTGGGCTGGGCGGCGAGCCACGCTAGCGCTACTTTGCCGGTCGTGGAGTTGCAGCCTGCGGCGACTTCATCGAGTGCGGCCAGTATTCCCAAGCCGCGTTCGTTCAAATACTTTTTCACGCCTGCACCGCGTACGCTCTTCGAGAGATCTGCTTCGGTGCGGTACTTGCCTGTGAGGAAGCCGCTGGCCAGCGCGTAGTATGGGATTACTCCGATGTTGTTGGCCGCGCATACGGGGGCGAGTGTTTGTTCGAAGTCGGCGCGGTCGTAGAGGTTGTAGTGCGGCTGCAGCGATTGGTAGGCGGCAAGTCCATCGCGACGGCTGGTCTCCACCGCTTCGGCCAACCGCGGGCCGCGGTAGTTTGAGGCACCTATGGCGCGCACTTTGCCTGCTTTGATGAGTTGGTCGAAGGCTCCGAGCGATTCTTCGAGCGGCGTTGAGACGTCGTCGTCGTGCGATTGGTAGAGGTCGATATAATCCGTGCGCAGGCGTCGCAGCGAGTCTTCCACCGCTCGCAGGATGTATTCCTTTTTCAGGCCGACGCGGCCTTCGCCCATGTCTTTGCCCACTTTTGTAGCGATCACAATCTTATCGCGCTTGCCGGAGTTTTGGATCCAATTGCCGATGTTCGTCTCGGACTCGCCGCCGCTATTTCCGGCCTTCCAGCGCGAATAGACGTCGGCGGTATCGATAAACGTGAAGCCTCCGTCAACGAAGGCGTCGAGCACTTCGAAGGAAGTGGATTCATCGATTGTCCAGCCGAAGACGTTTCCGCCGAGGCAGAGCGGGGCAACGTGCAGGCCGGAGTTTCCTAGTTGGCGAGTGATCATTCATCCATTAGGATACTATGCAAGCGCGGTTTATTGATCCCGTTTTTTGCCTGATTTCGCCTATAGGTATGGAGATCGAAAAAACAAAATGAAAACCACACTCTTTGCACTTACCCTTATCGGAGCTTCAGCGGCCCACGCGTCCAATTGCGGGGATATCGCTGCCGGTATTTACAATCTGACGAATGACCTGGCCTGCAATGGCAACGCCATCACAGTAGCGGCCAGCAACACTACAATCAACCTGAATGGCCACACCATCAGCTGTGTTGGCAATGGCCTGGGCGGTTCCTGCCAGTGGTCACTTGCTCCTGCCGGCGGCAATCAGGCTGTCGGGATTTCAAGCAAGGGGTTTGATCATGTCACGGTAAATGGCAAAGGCGTTGTGAGCGGTTTCTATATTGGTATTGACCTGGAAAATGGCAAGGTTTTGACTGTCGATAATGTTACGGTAACCGGCCCGGCCACTCCGAAGATCTCAACCAACAACAGAGACGTAGCGTTCGGCATCTACATCTCCGGTTCCACTTGCACGCTGTCAACGCTCGCCCCCGGACCGGCATCGCAGTTGCTTAACAATGAAGTGGACAACCAGAGCGTCGGCATCGATATTCATAACTCATCGTGCGTGAACATCATTGGCAACAACGTGCACAACAACGTCAGCAAAACAGGCTTTAGTCATGGCGTGATGCTGGTGAATTCGGCCAATGTCACGATGTACAGCAACCAGGTGAGGTTCAACGGCGGGAATCAAGGTCAGGATAGCGGCGTGATGTTATATGGCACCTCGACCTCGCAAAACTATCTGTATGGCAATAACGTCAGCAATAACTGCGGCAGCGGCATCGATGCGAAAAACGGGCCAAGCAACAATGCGTTTGTTTCCAACCAGGCGAGAAACAACGGGCTATACTCAACCGAAGGTATCTGCGCGATTCCGGCTAAGAACACCTACTTCGATCTGTCGGAAGAGAATCAGGGTGCTAATAACAACTGGAACCCCAACAACCTCTGCCACACGCAGGGCCCGGGCATTCCGGCGGGTGTCTGCAATCCTGGCGAATAAAAGGTAGTACAACTGCGGGTGGGTTGTGGCATACAATGTTTTCATGCAACTCACCCGTTTGATTTTAGTGTTTGTTACCGCCTTGGCGCTTTTTGCCGCGCCCGCGGATGATAAAAAAGCGACCAAGAAAGCTGCGCCCGCAGCGGAAGCCAAGGCCGGCGATCTGATTGACGTGAACTCCGCCACGGCGGCGCAGCTCAAAGCGCTGCCCGGTATCGGCGATGCTTACTCTGCTGCCATCATCAAGAACCGTCCGTACAACGGTAAAGATGACATCGTGGCAAAAGCCGGCGTTCCACAGGCAACCTACGACAAGATCAAAGACAAGATCATTGCCAAGCAGTCGAAAAAGAAAAAGTAAACCGCGGGGCTGGAGCAATCCAGCCCTTCCGTTTTTCCCCGCCTTATGACCCGCCTATTGATTTACTCCCTGCTGTTTCTGATGACCGCCGGCGCCGCCACGCCGCCGCGAGTGATTTTCGATACAGATATCGGCAATGATATTGACGACGCGCTGGCGCTGGCGATGCTGCATACGATGGAGTCGCGCGGCGAAGCGAAGCTGATTGGCGTCACCATCACCAAAGACCATCCGAATGCCGCGAAGTTTGTCGATATCGTAAATACGTTTTATGGCCGCGGCACGATTCCTATTGGCATTGTGAAGAACGGCAAGACCCCGGAAGATTCGCCGATGTTGCGCGTGCCTGTGCAGCACACGCCTCCCTACGCTGCCGCCAACCGTCCGCCGGAAGATGCGGTGGCTTTATTGCAGCGGCTGTTGAAAAAGGAAAAGAACGGCTCCGTGGTGATCGCGCAGGTGGGTTTCTCCACCAATCTGGCGCGATTGCTCGACGTGCCAGGGGCGAAGGAGTTGATCCGCAGGAAGGTACGGCTGCTTTCGATGATGGCCGGCGCGTTTCCGAAGGGTAATGCCGAATACAACGTGAAGATCGATATCCCCGCGGCGCAAAAGGTGTTTGCCGAATGGCCCACGCCGATTGTCACAAGCGGGTTCGAGATTGGTTTGGCGGTGCTGTATCCGGCCAAGGCAATTGAAGCGATGAATGCAAACAATCCGGTTGCCGAGTCTTATAAGGCGTACAAGAAAATGCCGTATGACCGTCCGACCTGGGATTTGACCGCGGTATTGTATGGCGTGCGGCCGGGGGCGGGGAACTTCACGCTTTCGCCGGCCGGAACCATCACGGTGGATGTGGCTGGGAAGACGACGCACACCGCGGATGCGAAGGGGAAGCACCGGTATCTGGTTTTGGCTGCGGAGAAGCGTGGCGAGGTTCTGAAGGAGTTGGTAGACCTATCGAGCCAGCCTCCGCGGTAAACGTATTTTGTGGCACCCAATTTTCACACACATTGACACTCTTCGGAACCTTCACTATTCTTAATGTGGGTTTGTCGCCCGCATTGGAGAGCTTCATGCGTTTATTGCTTCTTGCCGCTTTATTTTCCACGTCCATTTTTGCCCAGGAATTCCGCGGCACGTTTAGCGGAACTGTTACCGACCCGCAGGGTGCACCTGTCCCGCGAGTCAAGGTTATCGTCATTGAGACACGCACTGGCACGAAGTCCGACACCGTGACAGAAGCCGCCGGAGCCTATGCCATTCCGTTTCTTGCGCCAGGTGAGTACGATCTAACGGCCGAGGCGCCGGGCTTTAAGAAGATGGTGCGTCACGGGCTCACGCTGAGCGGCGGCGAGCACCCGGTGATCGACGTGCGCCTGGAAGTAGGCGGGGTCAGTGAATCCGTCACGGTGGTGGCTGATTCGCCGCTGATCGAAGCGGCCAACGCCTCTGTAGGGCAAGTGATCACCAGCGCAGAGGTGGAAGATTTTCCCGTCAACGGGCGCACTCCTTTGATGCTGGCACAACTTGCCGTGGGAGTGGTTTCGCTGGTCGAGCCGGGCGTGCAAACGCGGCCGTTCGATAACAACACGCCTGCGTCGTTCAGCCTGGGAGGCGCGCCTTCGGGCACGAATGAACTGCTCTACAATGGTGCGCCAAACTCCGCGTTCACCAACCAGATCGCTTACAGCCCACCGCAGGAAGCGGTGATGCAGGTGAGAGTGAATGCGTTTGAAGCCGACGCGAGCTTTGGACACACAGGCGGCGGTACGGCGAACCTGATTACCAAGTCAGGCACCAACGCTTTCCACGGTTCGTTGTTTGAGTATTTCCAGCATTCATTTCTGGCGGCGAATCCGTTTTACTACAATGCGCGCGCCGTGCCGCGGCCGGTCTACCGGTACAACCAATACGGCCTCGGGGTTGGCGGGCCGCTGTGGATTCCCAAGCTGTTCAATGGGAAGAATCGCGTCTTCTGGTTCTTCGCCTACGAGGGGCTGAAAGATTCCGATCCGGCCAATTCCCCTCGCGAAACGGGGAGCCCAATGAACTTCGCTACCGTGCCGACCACGGCCGAACGCCAGGGCGATTTTTCGGCGTTGCTGAAGGCCAACAAGCCAGGCAGCGATTACACGATCTACGATCCAAACACGGGAGTGGTTTCCAGCACGCGGGTAGCACGCACGCCGTTTCCGAACAATGTGATTCCAACCAACCGGCTTAATCCGATTTCGACCAAGTTGTTGAAATACTATCCGCAGCCCAATATCACCGGGCGCGCCGACGGGTTCCAGAATTACTCCGTCAATTTCGTGGCCGGCAATACTTATGACAACGAGTTGATGCGCGTCGACCTCAACTTGAGTGACAGGCACAAGCTCTCCGGCGATTTCCGCCATAGCCTGCGCAACGCCAAGGCTGACGCCAATTTCACTGAGGACCAGATCGCGGTGCTGGTGAAGAGCGGTTCGGGCGGCATTCGCCGGAACCAGGGTGCAACGCTGGACGACGTGTACACGCTGACGCCAACCACCGTGCTGAATGTGCGGGCCAATTGGACGCGGTTCATTCAGACGCATTCGTCGCCGACCGATGGAATCGATCTGACGTCGCTCGGCTTCCCTGCATCGTACGCAGCCGGCAGTCAGGGCCTGACTCTGCCAACGATGATAATGACCAGCTCGAGCATATCCGCCGGTAGTATGCAGGGCTTCCAATCGCTTGGCTACAATGGCGATGACATCCATACTTACGACATCTTTCAGCTCTTTGGCGATGTGATCAAGATCCACGGCAATCACAGCCTGAAAATCGGGGCCGATCTGCGCGAGTATCGCTGGAGCGCCTTCACCTACGGCAATTCGGCGGGCTCGTTTACGTTCAATTCCAACTGGACGAACGGGCCGCTGAACAATGCCGCGGCGTCGCCGCTTGGTCAGGATTTTGCGGCATTCCTGCTGGGTATGCCTTCCAGTGGGCAGTTCGATGTGAATGCGCAGAGCACCTCGACATCGAAGTATTATGGCTTCTTCGTGCAGGACGACTGGCGGCCGAAGTCGAACCTCACACTGAATTTCGGGCTGCGGCTGGAGCACGAAACTCCTACCGTGGAGCGTTACAACCGGGCCATCAATGGCTTTGATCCGTCGGCTACGAACTCCGTCGCAACGGCGGCGGCGAAGGCGTATGCGGCCAATCCGCTGGTTGAACGGCCGGCGGGCCAGTTCAGCGCCATTGGGGGCTTGGGCTACACCAGCGCCGATGCGCGCAACATTTATTCGACGAAGGCCGCCTATGTAAGTCCTCGCTTCGGCTTTGCATGGGTGCCGCAGAAGATCGGCAAGGGTACGGTGATCCGCGGCGGAGTCGGCCTGTTCGTGGTGCCGATCACCATCAATGGCAACGGCGAGACCAGCGGCACGGTCTCACTGAACCAGCAGGGCTTCAGCCAATCGACGCAATTTGTCGCTACGGGCAATAACTACCTTTCGCCACTGGCGACGCTGTCGAATCCGTTTCCGAATGGATTTGCACGGCCTGCAGGATCGGCCAATGGGGCATCGACGTTTCTCGGGCAGGGGATCACGTTTTTCAATCCGCGGGTTAACAATCCGTATTCCTTCCGTTGGAACATAGGTATCCAGCGCAACCTGCCGGGGCAGATGGTGCTGGAAGTGGTCTACATCGGCAACCATGGCGTGCATCTGCCGATTACAACGCAGCTTGATTACATTCCGCGACAGTATTTGACGCCGTCTATCCTGCGTGACACCACCGCGAACAGCTTCCTCAGCGCCACCGTGCCTAATCCGTTCCAGGGGCTGCTGCCGAATTCCAGCTCGCTCAATGGCGCCACCGTGGCGCGGCGGCAATTGTTGATTCCTTACCCACAGTACCCGGTGCCCGGCACGCCTAGTTCCACCAGCAACGGGGTAGTGATGCAATCGAACGGACCCGGCAGTTCGTATTTTGAGAGCCTCAACGTGCGACTTCAAAAGCGCATGACCAACGGGCTTACACTGATCAGTTCGTTCGTCTACAGCAAGCTGATCGACCGGGTGGCGTACCTGAACGATTCCGATCAGCAGCCGGCGAAGCGCGTGGGCAGTGACTCGCGCCCGCTCCGCCTGACGGCTGGGGTGACCTACGATCTTCCGATTGGCCGCGGGCGGCGATTCGCTATCGGCTCAAAATGGGGAGACGGACTCATCGGCGGGTGGAAGCTGAACGGGATGCTTTCGCTGCAATTGGGGCCGATGCTGACGTGGGGCAATGTGATCTACACGGGCGGTCCGCTGAACTATGCGGGGCATCAGCCGGATGGCGTGGCCTTTGACACCACGCGGTTCGTCACGGCATCGAGCCTGCAGCCGGTGGATAACATCCGGTATCTTTCCACGCAGTTCGGGAATCTTCGGCGCGATCCGAGCAAGAACCTGGATGTGTCGATGAGTAAGAACTTCCCGTTCGGCGAACGACGTTATTTCCAGTTGCGGGTGGAGACGTTCAACAGCACGAACCATGTGACGTTCGGCGCGGCGAATACTACGCCGACGAGCACGGCGTTTGGGACGATCAGTAGTCAGGCGAATTCTCCGCGCGCGGTGCAGTTGGCGGCGCGAATCGTTTGGTGAAGCGACTGGCCAGGAACGTGCATCCTACCAGTGCGACGAGCATAAGGAGCTCGGCATTATGGTATTGCAGAAACACATCATTCCGGTCTTTGCGGCAGCAGCGATGAGCATCATTCTAGGTGGGTGTCAGCAGTCGCCCACGACTCCTGCGCCTGAGAGCAGCACGCCGCCTCCGGTGAGCAGTTCTTCAGAGAAGACAACAACTACGGAAGAAACAAAGAAGACAACCGATCCTCAGGTGAATGCGGATGGGACCGTGACTACGGACCCGCAAACAACGACGAAGAAAACTACTACCGTCGAAAAGAAGAAGAACTAAGCTGCATTGTGGCTGCCGCGCCTGGTTCATCGTGCTTTGCTACGACTGCCTATGGTCATTGATGACCACGGCGCGGGGTTGTTAACTTCACTTCCCGGATGCAGCGCCTTTCAGGAACGCCAGCAGCCAGGCATCCACTTCGGCGACCTGCTCAGGTACGTTGTTGTGACCGGTTTCTAGCGCCAGGAGCAACTTCTTGGGGCCGGGGATGACGTTGTATGCGGAGTACGTCGAGGTCGGAGGACAGGTTTCGTCATTGAAGCCCCAGGAATACATTCCCGTCACTTTCACCCTGCGAGCGAAGTTGACGACATCGTAGTAGCGCGACGTCTCGATTTTATCCTGCGAACGGTGCGAAAGCGGTCCGTCCGCGGCGCGGAACATGTGCGGCCAGCCGCCGGCGCGGTTTTCAAGATACCCTGTCACATCGGCAAGCGCCGGATAATAAGCCGCCAAGGCCTTTACCCGCGGGTCTAGCCCGGCTGTGACGATCGAAAGCGCACCGCCCTGGCTGCCGCCAGTTACCGCAAGCGTCACGCCATCCCACATGTGGTGACCCACCAGAAAATCGTTGGCGCGCACGCAGCCCAGGTACACGCGGCGGTAGTAGTAGCGATCGCGGCTATCGAGCCCGAAGGTGTTGTAGTTCATCAGCGCGCCCGTGCCGAGAGAATCGTAAACGGACTGGTCCATCGTGACGGGAATGCCGTGAATGCCTACCTGCAATGTGATCACCCCTTTCGCAGCCAATTCGGCCAGACCGCGATACGGGCGCACGCCGGCGCCGGGCACGCTCAAAACCGCAGGATATTTGCCAGGCGCCTTCGGCTCGCACATCACGCCATAGAAGCGCGACGGCGCGCCGGACATTCCGATGTTTTGCAGGTTCACATGGAAGCAATTGGCGAGAGCGTTGCCGTATTCCGGCAGCGGCGTCACCTTCGCATCCATGGGGATCTTGGCGAGAGCGGCCTTGCCCGCATTCCAGAATTGATCGAAATCGGCGGGGTCTTTCTGGGTAGGCTGGATGGCTTCCGGTTGGAATGCGGCTGTTGCCAGCCCACGGTAGGTTCTGCCGTTGTGCTCCACGGTTGCGATGCAGCGAAGGAAACCTGGGTCCTTCATGGTTCCGCCTTCGACGGTCAGGCCGGCAGTGGTCAGAGTCGCGCTCTGATCGATCTTTGGGGTGACCATTTCAGGTCCGATCTTGTAGGAGACTTTGATGCCCTCCAGCGGGTGGCCGTCCTGCACGGCGACGATGTGGAAGCGGACGGGTTGGCCGGGTTGATACCGCCAATCGGAATGGTCTGTCGAGACCCGGACTTGGACCGTGCCGGTGCGGGTTTGGGCGCTCGCGGAAAACGCGAGCAGGCAAGCAAGGATGTAGCGAAGCATAAGCCCCTATCATATCGCGCCATGGGGCGGCCGTTGCCTTGACGTAACCGGAAGACCCACACTACCATTGTGTGTGGTAATTCCACGGTCCGCCTCCGTCAATCGTTAATTCACCGGTAATCAATATGAAAAGAACTGTTCTGTTCCTCGTCGCGCTCTGCTCTGCGAGCCTTTTGTCATGGGGCCAGGCGGACTCATTGGCCCAGTATCACATCTACGCCGGAAGCACCCATGCGCACACGGCAAACACTTGGTCACACGGGGAGCAATTCTCGAAGAACGACTGTGCCGGAATCGCAGTGTATGCACCTATACCCGGAGCTTCGGCCGGCTTTCAATGGTCTGACGGGTATGTCAAATCGAAGAACGGTTGCGCGGGTATTTTTGTGATCAACGGCTTTCAGTATCCGAGTCCCAGCGCCATCGTGAAGCCCGATTGGGAGACGTTCCAGGGGCCTCCCTCCAAGCATTTCGAGATGGCGAAAGAGGCGGGCTACGACTTCTACATCACCACCGACCATTCGCAGGAAGCGGAGTTCCAGCCCGCTGGTCCTGAGAATCCCGCATGGCTCGCCGCGAAGCGGCAGGCCGCCCAAGCCTCGACGGCCAAATTCGTGGCGATTGCAGGCTACGAACACTCGGAGAACGATGGGCCTGGCGGGACCGGCCACCTGAACGTCATGAACAGCTCCGGTATGTTGAACGCGCTCGCGCCTGGAATTGACCTTCCCTATTTCTACAAATGGCTGGTGATGGCCGCACCGAATGGGGAGGGGCCGGTGGTGGCCAGTTTCAATCATCCGGGTAAGGATCAGTACAACAACTGGGCCGACCGGGACCAGAAGGTCACGGATATCATAACAATGCTTGAGGTGATCAATTCGAACAACAAGATCCACTATGACGCGTTCGTGAATGCCTTGGCCCACGGATGGAAGGTTTCACCGGTGTGCGGCAATGACAATCATGGACTATCGGGCATCACTCGCCACACATCGCGCACTTTCGTGCTGGCTAAGTCGGCATCGAAACGCGACATCCTGGAAGCGATGAAGGAGCGGCGTACTTATGCATCGCTCGACGGCAACCTGCAGTGCCGATACTCGGTCAACGGCGTGGTAATGGGTTCGACTCTCGATCGTCCCACTGTTCTACAATTCAAGATTCTGGTGAGCGATCCGGACACCGCCAACCCGAAGGACAAAATCACAAAGATTGACATAGTGAAGGACGGCGGCGTGGTGGTGGAGACGTACACGCCCACGCCGGGCCACTCGGTGGAGTGGAGTCCCACCGTTAACGACTCCACGAGCAAAGCGTTTTGGGTGCGGGTGTGGAACGCGGGCGGCGGAGACGCTCCGGATGCCGATCCGGCCAAACCAGTAGCATGGCTGGCTCCGGTGTGGACTGGCCGGTAGTGGCGGGTTTTTTGGGGGGGCTCGGGCTCGTGGTGATACTCTGGATCTACGGAGGCGCTTATGATCAAGAAGCTTACTAAGCATGGGAACAGTCTGGCACTGGTGATTGATCGCCCAATTCTTGATCTGCTCCATATTGATGCCGATACGCCGCTTGATATCAGCACGGATGGAACACAGCTGTTGATCGCCCCGGCGAAGCCGTCTGCCAGACGGGCAAAGTTTGGGGCTGCCCAGGCGTGGGCCCATAGGCGTTATGGGAACGCGTTTCAAAAACTGGCGGAATAGTAATTTGGGGCTTCATTGAATGGATCCAGAGTTTTTAACTCTCGATGATGTGCTTTAGATTCACGAGCACCAGATTGCGTTGTACGGTGGGTCGGCTGGGCTTCGCGATGTGGCTGGCTTGGAATCTGCCGTTGCTGCTCCGCAGGCAACCTTTCGCGGAGTGTTCCTCCATCCGTCGAATCCTGCAATAGCTGCTGCTTACATGTTCCACTTGTGCCAAAATCATGCTTGTATTGGCGGTAACAAGCGCGTGAGAGCAAATGGGGCGGTGACTTTTCTTTTGCTTAATGGTCTTGAGCCGACTTTCAGTGAAGAGGAACTCGTCACTTTGGTTCTGGCTGTGGCCGCTGGTCTTATGGGAAAAGTGGAGCTGACTCGGGTTTTTGAATCCTCGTGTCGAAGGCATGACGCCCAGTGATCCGATTTGATTCCAGGCGCTAGATTTGCGTAAATGTCGCGCCCCGCACCCCTAGTATGATACGTTTTGTTCTATGCGTATTGATCTGGCATTTGGCAAGACCGGCGTTGAGGCCGAGCTCCCGGAAGGGTACAACTATCAAGTTTTAGAGGCCCGTTCGGCGAAGGGGTTGGACGATCCGGCACTGGCGCTGGAGCAGGGGATGGATTCGCCCATCGGCTGCCCTTCGATCACTGAAATGGCTCGTGGCAAGAAGACGGCGGCTATTTCGGTTTGCGATATTACGCGTCCTGCGCCGAACAAGCAAGTCCTGCCTCCGCTGCTGAGGCGGTTGGAAGCGGCGGGGATTCCGCGCGAGGGCATTACCATTCTGATTGCCACGGGATTGCACCGGCCTGCTACCGATGCGGAGATTCTGGAGATTGTCGGCGCGGATATCGCGGCGGCTTATCGCATTGTGAACCACCACGCCAAGGTACTGGCGGAACACACCTATCTTGGCGATACCTCCACTGGAACGCCGGTGCACATCGACACGCGGTTCATCGAAGCGGAGCTGCATATTACGCTGGGGTTCATCGAGCCGCATCTGATGCTGGGGTATTCGGGCGGGCGAAAGCTGATTGCGCCGGGTCTGGCGGCGCAGGAGACGATCAAGGTTTTACACAGCCCGAAGTTCATGCGCGATGCGCGTGCGGTGGAGAGCTCGATTGCGGACAATCCGCTGCATCGGGAACTGCTGGAGATTTCGGGCATGGCGCGGCACGACTTCATGATCGACGTGGCTCTGACGCGCGATCGGCGCATTGCCGGCGTGTTCGCGGGCAAGCCGGTGCAGGCGCATGCGGCGGGCGTGGAACTGGTGTCGAAGGTGTTGTTGGAACTTCTGGACGAGCCGGTGGATGCGGTGATCACGACCTGCGCCGGGTATCCGCTGGATTTGACGTTCTATCAGGCGGTGAAAGGCGTGACGGCGGCGAGCCACATCGTGAAGCCGGGCGGGAAGATTTTGATCGTGGCCGAGTGTGCCGAAGGGCCGGGCGCGCCGGAGTTCTGCGAGATGATCAAGCGGTTTTCGACGGATGTGGCGTTTTTAGACCACGTAAAGGACAATCCAGTTGTGGTGGATCAGTGGCAGTTGGAGAAGCTGGCGCTGGTGACCACGAAGAAGAAGCTGCTGTTCTATACGCCGGGTATGCCGGCTGAGTATCATCCATTCCTTTGGGGTCCGTCGTTTGCAAAGATCGAAGACGCCATCGCCGCGCTGACTGCCGATTTGAAACCAGGGGCGCGGGTGGCGGTGATTCCGGAAGGCCCGTACGTGCTGGCGAAGGTGGCCGAGCCGGTATTGGCATAAAACCTGGGGACAACCTGGGACGACCTGGACAACCTGGGGACAACCTGGGGACAGCCCGCGTGTTTTCCCTGAAAACGCAAAAAAAGAGGGCTCCCCGCCTGTTTTCCCCCCCTAATTAGGAAACACGCGGGCTGTCCCCGGTTTTTAGCTGCTGGTAGGTGCGATAGAAATAGTGGCCGCCGCTGATCACCGTGATCGCGGCGGTCGCAATTAGAAATGGCCACGCCCAGAGGTGGAACAGCACCACCAGCACGGTGATTCCCTGGATAATCGTGCTCAGCTTGCCTGCTCTCGACGGCGGGAACTCCTTCAACCGGCGGAACAAAAAAATGCCGCCGAGCAGAAGCAGCACGTCGCGGCCGACTACCAGGGCCGAGACCCAGAGCGGGATGGAGCCGTCCAGGTACAAAGCCACAAACATGCCATTGAGCAGGAGCTTGTCGGCGATGGGGTCGAGGATCGCGCCGAGTTTCGACTCCCAGTGGAAGGTGCGGGCGAGCCAGCCATCAATGAAGTCCGTGCAACCGGAAAAAATGAGCACGGGCAGGCCAGTTTCGCGATGCCCCGCACTCAGCTCAATCAGGATGTACGGGAGCAGCGCCAAACGAAGAATCGTAAGAATGTTCGGTATGTGACGCAACGAAGACTAGCTTACCAATTCCTGCACCACGCGGTCAGCTAGTTGGTCGAAGCTGATGATTTCGTAGAGCGACGGGTCGGACATGATCTTCGAAACCAGTGCGGCGTGCATGGCGTGGCCGGCGCGTTCGGCGATCACGTGGCCCAGCAGAGGACTTCCGATCAGGGCCAAATCGCCGATGAGATCGAGCGCCTTGTGGCGGCAGCACTCATCGGGAAAGCGCAGGCCGCCTTCGTTGAGCACGTCGGTCTTATTGAAGCAGACGGCATTTTCCAGTGACGCGCCGCGGATCAAACCCATGTCGCGCATCTGGGCCAGTTCGTGCTCGAAGCCGAATGTGCGGGCGGGGGCGATCTCCGTGGCGTAGTGCTCAGGCGAGACTTCCATGTCCAGGCTCTGATGGCCGACAAGCGGGTGGTCAAAGAAGATCTCGCAGGTGAGCAGGAAACGGTCGGAGGGGATAATGCTGATCTTCTTCTGGCCCTGTTCCACGGTGACGGGGCGGCGGATGCGGAGGTAGCGCTTGCGGCGGCGGTAGGTTTTGATGCCCGCGGCCTGGATGAGGACGACGAACGGGAGTCCGCTGCCATCGATGATTGGGACTTCCAGGTTGTCGATTTCAATGAAAGCGTTGTCTATGCCCATCGAATAAAACACGCTCAGCAGGTGCTCAGTGGTTGAGATGAGCACGCCCTGCTTCATAAGACTCGTAGCGTAGCTGACACGGGCGACATGGCGCCAACTGGCGGGGATGGCGAAGCGCTCAAGATCGGTACGGATGAATACCAGGCCGGTGGAGGGTGGGGCGGGGAGGATGCGGATATTTACTTTGACTCCACTGTGAAGGCCTACGCCCGATGCTTCCACGGGCCTCTGGATGGTTGTCTCAAAACGCATAAGGATATAAGAACACCTTCATCATAACAGACGATCCGGTGGGAGCCTAAACAATTTGCTATCAAACACTTGCAAATTCTCGAGTGTGGTAAATACGCCACGGTTGGCTCACGTGGATGTGGCGGATTTGCGACGGGCAGGGCCTAGCGGTAGCCAGCTGCCTGCAGTTCGAACAGTTCGGCGTAGCGCCCGCCTAACGCGAGCAATTCCTCGTGGCTGCCCTGTTCTTTGATGCCGCCATGTTCGAGCACCAGAATCTTGTCTGCCATGCGCACCGTGGAGAAACGGTGCGAGATTAAGACCGCCATTTTGCCATGGGTTAGGTCGGCAAACCTGCGAAAGACCTCGAACTCTGCCCGGGCGTCGAGCGAGGCTGTTGGCTCGTCCAGAATCAGCAGTTGGGCGTCGCGCATGTAGGCTCTGCCGAGGGCCACTTTCTGCCACTGGCCGGCGGAGAGCTCGGCACCACCTTCGAAGCGGCGGCCGAGCATGCGGTCGAAGCCGCCGTCGAGGTTGCCGATCACAGTGTCGGCCAGGCTCTTGCGGGCGGACTCCTCGATACGGGGCTGATTCGTTAGCTCTTCGATTCTTCCTACTCCAATATTTTCTTTTGCTTTCATGTCATATCTCATGTAGTCTTGAAAGATTACGCCGACCTCGTGGCGAAGGTCTTCGACGGAGTATTCACGCAGATCGATGCCATCGAGCAGGATCTGGCCGTCGGTGGGGTCATACAGTCGGGCGAGAAGTTTGACCAGTGTGGTCTTGCCGGCTCCGTTTTCACCGATGAGGGCAATCTTTTGATTGGGATCCAGGCGAAAGCTCACGTTGTCTAGTACCTTTTTACCGGACTCCGGGTAGGCGAAAGAGACGTTGCGGAATTCGAAGCCGCTGCGGATGGGGCGCGGGGCGGGCAGGGCATTGGGTCTTGATTGGATTGACGGTTCGGTGGCGAAGAAATCAAACAGATCCGTGATGTAAAGTGCTTGCTCGGAAACGCTAGATAAGTTATTGAAAATAGACTCCAACGCTGAGCGAGAGCGGAGGAATGCAGCGGTCAGAAAGGTGAGGTCCCCTACGCTTAGTTCACCGCGCAGTGTGCGCTGTAGAATCAAGGCATAGGCGGCAAAGTAGCCGGCTGTGGGCAGTAGGTTCAGCAATGCGCCCGTGATGGCCTTGCGTGTGGAGAGTTGGCGATTTTCGCTGTAAAATCGCTCGAACAAATCACGGGAACGTTCTGTGAGGAAAGGGCCTAGTCCGAAAATTTTCACTTCCTTGGCGCTATTGTTGCTGGCGCCAAGCATGCGCAAGTAGTCGAGTTCGCGGCGCTCTGGCGTCCAGCGGTATAGCAGCGAGTAGGCAAGCACGGCAAAGCGCGTTTCGCTCCAGAAAACGGGGAGCAGTGCGGCGATGAGCATGAACAGAAAAAGCCATGAGAATGAAACAACTACAGCTGAAACTGAAAGTAAAGTAATGCCTGCCTGGAGAAGGCCTGCGATCTGGCCGAGCATGCCCAGGCGCGCTGTGGTCTGGCGGCGGGCGCGCTCCAGCTTGTCGTAAAACGCGGGGTCTTCGAAGTGGGCGAGATCGAGGCGGCCGGCGTGCTCCATCAGGCGCAGCGAGATGTAGTTAGTGAAGCGGTCGCCGAGCAGACTGTCTGAGAGGCTGGCACCGCGCATGAGCAGATCGGCGAGGACAATGAGCGCCAATTCGATGCCGAGGAGCACCCATATCTCCTGGGGATTGCCGTTTTTGCCCGATAGCGCGCCCACCAC
This sequence comes from uncultured Acidobacteriia bacterium, assembly GCA_903881085.1. Classification (GTDB taxonomy): domain Bacteria; phylum Acidobacteriota; class Terriglobia; order Bryobacterales; family Bryobacteraceae; genus CAIRSA01. The sequence goes on along the minus strand of CAIRSA010000026.1, from coordinate 249 downwards.
GCGGTCGATGATGAGCTTGGATACCCAGAGCATGGCTACCGGCAGTACGGCCCATACAAGGCGCAATACAAGTCCGGTGCCAGCCAGCGGCGGGGAGGTTTTCCACACCATGGCGAGCAGTGGGGGAATATTTCGCAATGCGGCCAGCCGTTCGCGCCAGGTTTTGGGCTCAGGTTTTTGTACATCCTTTACTTGGCGACGAAGGGATATCCACGTCGAGTGAACATGTTTTGTGTGGAACATGTTTTT
>CAIRSA010000025.1 GCA_903881085.1 uncultured Acidobacteriia bacterium | reverse complement strand
CAAGCGATATGCCACGATCGCGCTGCTTAACCTTGTCAGCGAGGCGATGGAGGACCGCGACGACGACGGCACCGCAGCCGGCGGCGGCAACGAGGAGCGCGTCCCGGACCAGCCGAAGCGACTCACTCTGAATCAGTGTGAGTCACTCACCGCCATGATGAAGACATGCAAGGTGTCGATCGAGAACTTCTGCGAGCGGTACGGCATCGCCGCGGTTATCGACCTCAATCCGTCGATGCTCCAGGAAGCCGAAAAGGCACTTCGCGCCCATGCCAAGAAGAACGGCATCGAATTGCCGGAGCCTAAATAATGGCGAAGGCTGCTCAGAAGCCGAAGGCAGAACCGGAACTGGTCGAGTTTTTTGACTGCGAACAGGGGACTCCGGCATGGTTTGATCTCCGCCGCGGCATCCTGACCGGCTCTGTTTTCCGTATCATTATGCGCGAAGGCAAGGACGGCGAGGACTCCAAGACCAGAACCGACCTGCTGTATTCGATCGCCGGCGAGCGCATGTCCGGGATCACCGAGGAAAGCTTCAAGAGTGCCGCCATGGCGCGCGGTCACGAAATGGAGCCGATGCTCCGGGACTATTACAAGCGCACCAATTTCGACGCCAAGGTCGAGCAGATCGGCTTTGCCCGTCGCACCATTGTAACCCCGCTCGGCCGTAAGATCGTGGTCGGGGCATCGCCCGACGCAAAGATCGGCCCCAAGAAGGGCCTTGAGATCAAGACTCTGAAACCGACGCTACTGATTCCGCGCATCAAAAACGGCACCTTTCCTCAAGAACACGTCGCACAGATTCAGGGCACCATGATGGTGTGCGACTGGGACGAGATGGTTTTGCAGCTCGGCTACCGAGGCATGCCGGCGCCGGCGTTCACGATCGCCCGCGACGAGGCCTATATCAAGCGGCTCCGCGAGGAAATAGAACGCTTCGACTGGGAGCTAGAAAAGCTGCTGAAGGATTTGCAAGGCCGCGGGGTTGTGACGTGAAACCGAAGAAGCTACGGCCAGTTTCATTTACCTGGCTGGCCGACGAAGACCGGATGGTGCCGTCCGATACGGCCGCAGTCGCGATCTGCCGGAAGCAATTCAATGACCGACAGGCATACCCTATGGAGGTCGTTCAGCAGCGATCAATGCCTGCGCACAAGAGATATTTCGCTGCGCTGCACGACGGGTGGCTCAATCTAAGCGAAGAATACAAAGACCGCTTTAAGACCGACGAGCACCTGAGAGCATACGCATTGGTACACACAGGGTTTTGTACTGAGGTCGACTATCCATTCGAGTCCCGAAAGGACGCCTTATTGGCCGCACGGATTATCAGGACGCGATCGGCATACTCCGTCATCAAAGTAAGCGGCGACGTCGTGAAGGTTTTCGATCCGGAATCGCAGGCCGTCTATGGGCCAAACGCAATGTCGCCGGAACGGTTCAAGGAATCCTCTAACGCCGTCTTGGACCTTATCGCTACGATGGCTCGGACGACGCGCGACACGCTACTGAAAGAAGGAGGACAAAGCGCATGAACGCATTTACAGACCGCGCATTGCTCAACGGATACCCCGAAATGCCAGGCTTCAAGGAGCCGACCACATCCAAGGAAGCCGCCGCAAAGATCGCGTCTACGCTCAGCCTGCGCCAGCAGGAGGTTGTCGACGCCCTCCGCGCCGATGAGCTCGCCGGCGGGACGGGGCTTACCCCCGACGAAACGGCCGTCAAGGTAGGTCGGAGCCTGCTCGCCGTGAGGCCCCGTTTCGTTGAACTTGGCAAGCACAAAGGGCTAATCGAAAAGACCGGGGAACGGCGATCCAATGACTCCGGCCTCGATGCCACGGTGTGGAGACTTCGGAAATGAACTTGTTCACCGATTCCGAAAAGCTTTTCGCTCTGGAAAAAATGATCGAGACCCTTCGGGGGACAGCGCAGACAGACGAAGACCGCAAGCGCATCAAAATCATGGGTTCCATCGCCTTAGATATTCGCGCCAGAATGGATAACGCCCCTACAGTAGCATTGGCGCAGATCGAGCGCCGAATTACCTCTGTCATGCGCCACAAGACCCGGCTTGGCTACGAGCGTAATACCATGATTGGCCTTGCGGAAGAGGTTGTCGGTCGTTGGCCGATTGT
>CAIRSA010000024.1 GCA_903881085.1 uncultured Acidobacteriia bacterium | reverse complement strand
CCAATCGGCCGCAGATTGCCAATCTGCCCCACAACTGCCGGCAACCTTCGTTGCAAGTGCATAAAGTCGGGCGGTGGGGCAGACGCTGCGCCCGCCCCACCCGCAGATTTACTGCATGGGTTTGTTCATATGGCTGTGATGGCGGCTGTAGCCAAAGTAGATGGCGAGGCCGATGGCAAGCCAGATGACAAGCCGGTACCAGGTTTCGATATCGAGCGAGTACATCATTGAGAAGCAGACCAGCACGCCCAGGCCAGGCACCAGCGGGAAGGCCGGCGAGGCGAGCGGTGTGCGGTACGGCCGCGGCGCGTTCGGATTGGTCTTGCGCATAACCACGATGCCTATGCAGACAATAACAAAGGCGAGCAGGGTTCCGATGCTGGTCATGTGGCCGAGCTTCGAGATGGGCAGGAAGCCGCTGAACAGCGAAACGAAAACCATGAAGATCATGTTGCAGCGCCAGGGAGTGTGGAATTTCGGGTGAACGTCACAAAAGACCTTGGGCAGCAGGCCATCTTTGGCCATAGAGAAGAACACGCGCGATTGGCCCAGCAACATGACCAGGATCACGCTGGAATAACCGGCGATAATGCCGAGTACGATCGAGCTTTGCATCCAGGTGGGGAACAGTGCAACTACGGTTGCCACCGGTGCGGCGTCGCCGTGGAACACTTTGTAATTCACCATGCCGGTAAGCACGTGGGCGAACAGAATGTAGAGAACGGTGCAGATGACCAGCGAGCCGATGATGCCGATAGGCATATCGCGCTGTGGCTTCTTGGCCTCTTGCGCCGCAGTGGAGACCGCGTCGAATCCGATATAGGCGAAGAATATGACCGCCGCCCCCTGGAAGATGCCGCTGATGCCGAACTCGCCGAATTTACCTGTGTTCTCCGGCATGAAGGGCACGTAGTTTTCAGGATGCGTCATGCCCCAGCCAACCAGGATGACCACGATGACGATGGCAACCTTCATCACCACGATGATGGAGTTGATTCTGGCCGATTCAGCCATGCCAATCATCAGCAGGCAGGAGATGGCGATGACGATCAACACCGCAGGCAGATTGATGATGCCGGGCGTTGCGTCCCACGGACAATGAATCAGATCGGGCGGGAGTTCGATTCCATACATGTGGAAGAGCTTGGCGACATAGCTGGACCAACTGACCGAAACCGTTGCGGCCCCCATGGCGTATTCCAGCACCAGATCCCAGCCGATGATCCAGGCAAGCAGTTCGCCCATCGTAGCGTAGGCATACGTGTAGGCGCTGCCGGCGATGGGGATCATGGTTGAGAATTCGCTGTAGCACATGCCTGCGAAGGCGCAGCCGATGGCCGCAACCACGAAAGACATCACCACTGCGGGGCCCGCGTTATCGGCCGCGGCAATGCCGGTTAGTGAGAACAGGCCTGCCCCAATGATGGCTCCGATGCCCAGCGCGATCAGGTTGACCGGGCCGAGCGTCCGGCTGAGTTGTTCGCCGCCTCGCTCCGATTCGGCTTTGATCCGTTCTAATGACTTGACTGCAAATAGACTCATGTGTTTGAAACCTCTTCCTTTTTCCAAAAGAAATAGACTGGGATCCCGAGCAGCACGATGATCAGGCCAGGCCATGTGTAGTTGGGTTTGTACAGCAACAGCAGCACTTCAATCAGACCGGCGACGAGGATGTAGAGGGCAGGCAGGACGGGGTAGCCAATGGCACGGTAGGGCCGCTCCATATCAGGTCTTTTCACGCGAAGAACGAATATGCCCGCGATCGTCAGCATATAAAAAAGTAGAACTGCAAATATAACATAATCGAGCAAGTCACCATAGGTGCCTGAGAGTGCCAACAGGCTGGCCCAAATGCATTGGATGGTGAGCGCGGTGACTGGAGCGTGTGTTTTGGGGTCCAGAGTGGCTGCCTTCTTGAAGAAAAGTCCGTCGAGCGCCATGGCGTAGAAGACACGGGCGCCGGCGAGCACAATGCCGTTGATGCAGCCGAAAGTCGACACCATGATCGCGGCGGCCATGATCTGCACGCCGGCCGAGCCGAAGATGGCGGAGACGACGGCGGTGGCCACTCGATCCTCTTTCGCCGTCTGGATGGCTTCCAGCGGCAGGACGTTGAGGTACACAAAATTCGCACCCAGATAGAGGGCCGATACGATAATGACGCCAAGCGCCAGCGAGAGCGGCAGGTTGCGCTGCGGGTTCCGGACTTCGCCGGCGGTGAAGGTCACGTTGTTCCATGAATCGGAAGAGAACAGCGCGCCGACCATGGCCACGCCAACCAGGCGGATGGTGGTGAACGACCAATCGGCGTTTTGCCAGAAGTCAGTGAAGTTTCGCGTGACTGCGACCTGATTGCGTCCGACTAGAAATCCGATGATGACGAGGCCCAGCAGGGCGCCGGTCTTGGCGAAAGTGAAAACGTTCTGCACAACGGCGCCGGTGCGGATGCCGCGCGTGTTGAGCCAGCTAAGGCTGACGATGACGGCGATGCCGACCAGTTGCTGCGTGCTGACGTGAGGCACGATGAAGTTCGTGGCGCTGATCCAGGGTACGAAGACTCCGGCGAATTTCGCAAATGCGACGGCGACGGCGGCGATGGTGCCGGTCTGGATCACCATGAACATGGTCCATCCGAAGAGGAAGCCATACATGGGTCCGAAGGCTTCGCGCAGGTAGACGTACTGGCCGCCGGCGTGGGGCATGGCCGCCGCGAGTTCGCCGTAGCTGAGCGCGGCGACCACGGTGAGCAGCGCGGTGACAATCCACGTCATGATCATGAGGCCGGGCGATTGCACCTGGCGCGAAATGTCGGCGGCGACGATGAAGACGCCGGAGCCGATCATGGAGCCCATCACAATTGTGGTTGCGTCGATCAGGCCAAGGCCTTTAACGAGCCCTGGTTTTAGTGGCGCAGCTTGAGCCATTCTTCCATCCTTGCGCGTAGATTTTGTTTGCTGCATTCGGGCGGGTAAAGATCGCTGATGACGGCAACGGAGTCTGCTCCGGCATTGAACACGGCCTCGGCGTTTTCCCTGGTGATTCCGCCAATTGCAACCAGCGGCTTGAAGCATAACGGTCGCCATCGCTCTAGGTTTTCGATGCCGACCACGGCGTCGGGATTCTCTTTCGATGCGGTGCTATAGACGGGGCCGAGTGCCAGGTAGTTGGCTGGTTCGGTGGCGGCTGCTTCGAGTTGGGCCGCGTTGTGCGTGGAAAAACCGAGCATGGCTTCGTTGCCGATGATGCGGCGTACTTCGGCCGGCGGAAGATCGTCCTGGCCCAGGTGAAGACCTGCGTCCAGCAGGCGGGCGATATCGGCGCGGTCATTGATGACGAAGGGCACTTGCGCATTGTGGCACAAAACGGAAATGGCCCGTGCTGTTTCAAACAGTTCGCGCGTGTAGTGTTCTTTGTGACGAAGCTGCAGAATACCTGCGCCGGCCTCTAGAAAGGCTTCGGCGGCAAGCAGCGGCGATGCTCCGCGGCGGGCGAGCGTGGCGGTATCTAGAATCGGGTAGACGTGAGGCAATCTCATGTACAGTTTGGTTAATTCAATTTGTTAATGATAGCAGGGCGTATAGTGAAAGTGAGAACAACTTTACAGTGGACAAAGTCATTGCGATTCTGCTCGCCGGCGGAGCAGGGGAACGTTTGTATCCCCTGACGCGAAACATCGCTAAACCGTCGGTGACATTCGGCGGTGTTTACCGCATCATTGATTTCACGCTTTCCAACTGCATCAATTCCGATCTGAAGCGGATCTTCATTTTTACGCAGTACAAGGCGCTGGAACTGAACAGGCACATCCGCTATGGATGGGCGATCCTGTCGCACGAACTGGGCGAGTTCGTGGAAGTGATCCCGCCGATGAAGCGCGTGCACGATGACTGGTATCTGGGCACGGCCGACGCCATTTACCAGAACATCGAAAGCATCGAAGTGGAAGGCCCGGACCAGGTGCTGGTGCTTTCGGCGGACCACATTTACAAGATGGACTACAGCGAGATGGTGGAATGGCATCGCGGGCACCATGCGGACGTGACGATTGCCACGCTGCAGGTGGAACCGGAGCAGGCTGCGCAATTTGGCGTGGCGAAGATCGACGCGGGCTATCGCGTACGCGGCTTTGAGGAGAAGCCCAAGCACGGCAACCCTGCGCGCTCTGTGTTCAATCCGGAGATGGTGAGCGCCTCTATGGGGATCTACATCTTCAATACACGGCTGCTACTCAAAGCACTGCGCGAAGATGCGGCCGACGCCAATTCCGCGCACGACTTTGGTCGCGACATTCTGCCCAAACTGGCCGCAAGCGCTCGCGTGATGGCGTACGACTTCCACGATTTGAACGATAAGAAGGTGAAATACTGGCGCGACGTGGGGACTCTGGATGCCTTCTACGAAGCCAATATCGATCTGGTATCGGTGACGCCGGAGTTCAACCTCTATGACAGCCGCTGGCCGCTGCGGACGCAACTGGCGCAGCAGCCGCCGGCGAAGTTTGTGTTTGCGCAGGAAGGGCGGCGCATGGGCGTGGCGATCGATTCGATTGTGGCGGCCGGCTGCATTGTTTCCGGCGGACGGGTTTCGGGCAGTGTGCTGTCGCCAGGCGTGCGCGTGAACAGCTACTGCGAAGTGGAGGGCTCGATCCTCATGCCCAATGTGGAAGTGGGGCGGTTCAGCCGCATCCAGCGGGCGATCATCGATACGAACGTGAGGATTCCGGAATCGAGCGTGATCGGCTTCGACCCGCAACAGGACCGCGCCAACGGACACGTGGTAACGCCGGGCGGCGTAACGGTGGTGAGTGGCGTTGAAGCACCAGCCTAATGTTTAAAAGATCAGGGTAATCTGCCCGCCTCACCATTCGACACATTGGATGTCCATGGGTGGCGCAGGCGATTCGCCTGTGCGAGTCCTAACTCAAAAGACTGCCGTTTGGAAAAACGAATGGTATTGGATTGGTACTCGGCCTTTTCATCTCGTACGCAGCCGAAGAGGCGAGTGCCACTCGCCTGCAGATTGCCAATCTGCCCCACGTTCGATGTAACAGTGGTGAGCCGCCCGACTCTGCCATAATAAAAGTTCGGCCACCCGGCACGGAGCAACCAATATGACAGAAATTATTAAAATTGTAGGCAGAGAGATACTCGATTCGCGCGGCAACCCGACAGTGGAAGCCGACGTCCATCTGGCAGATGGCAGCATTGGACGGGCCGCGTCGCCCTCCGGCGCCTCGACCGGCGAACACGAAGCAGTAGAACTGCGTGATGGCGACAAGAGCCGCTATCTGGGCAAGGGCACCAAGACCGCGGTAAACAACATCAATTCCGAAATCGCCGAAGCACTGTTGGGCTTTGACGCGGAACGTCAGGCTGATGTGGATTACAAGATGCTGGCCTTGGACGGCACGCCGAACAAGGGCCGCTTGGGCGCAAACGCGATTCTCGCTGTTTCCATGGCGACCGCGCGCGCAGCCGCGCAGAGCATGATGACGCCGTTGTACCGCTATCTGGGCGGCGTGGGCGCATGCATCCTGCCCGTGCCGATGATGAACATTTTGAATGGCGGCGCACACGCCGACAATTCCGTTGACCCGCAGGAGTTCATGATCGCTCCGCACGGCGCGCCGAACTTCGCCGAAGCGTTGCGCATGGGCGCGGAAGTGTTCCACACGTTGAAGGGCGTGCTGAAGAAGCGCGGCTATTCCACGGCAGTCGGCGACGAAGGTGGCTTTGCGCCGAACTTGAAGTCGAACGTGGAAGCGTTGGAAGTGGTGCTGGAAGCGATCCAGAAGGCCGGTTACAAGCCGGGCGAACAGATCTCCATCGCGCTGGATCCGGCGGCGAGCGAATTCTTCGACAAAGAAAAGGGCAAGTACATCTTCAAGAAGTCCGATCATAGCGAGCGCACCTCCGAAGAGATGGTTGATTTCTGGGCCGATTGGGTTCGCCAGTATCCGATCATTTCCATTGAAGACGGTATGGCCGAAGACGATTGGGCCGGCTGGAAGCTGATGACCGATAAATTGGGCAGCAAGATTCAGCTGGTGGGCGACGATCTGTTTGTGACCAACGTGGAACGCCTGTCGCGCGGTATTGCCGAAGGCATCGCCAACTCGATTCTGGTGAAGGTGAACCAGATTGGATCGTTGACCGAAACGCTCGACACCATGCGCATGGCCTCGCAGGCACGCTACACCTCGATGGTTTCGCATCGTAGCGGCGAGACCGAAGACACGTTCATCGCCGACCTGGCGGTGGCAACGGGCGCGGGCCAGATCAAGACCGGTTCGGCCAGCCGCACGGATCGCATCGCGAAGTACAACCAATTGCTCCGCATTGAAGAAGAACTGGGCGCAACAGCGAAGTTCGCCGGCAGAAAGGCGTTCCATCAATAATGGTACGGCCAAAGCCACTTGTTCTAACCATTCTTGACGGCTGGGGATTTTCCCCGGCCGTCGATGGCAACGCCATCGCCATGGCGCGCAAGCCGAATTACGATTACCTGCTGAAGAACTATTCGAACACGCTGATTTCGACGTCTGGTCCGTCTGTGGGGCTGCCTCCCGGGCAGATGGGCAACAGCGAAGTGGGCCACTTAAACATCGGCTCCGGGCGCGTGATTCACATGGATGTGACGCGCATCGACCTGATGATTCTGAATGGCGAAATCTATAGCGACCCGGTTCTGAAGGCGAGCATGGACCACGCACGCGGACGCCGGCTGCACATCATGGGCCTATTGAGCGATGGCGGCGTTCACTCCATGAATACGCATCTCTACGCTTTGCTGAAGATGGCGAAGAAGGAGCACGTGGCCGATGTGTGCGTGCACTGCTTCATGGACGGACGCGATACGTCTCCGCAAAGCGGCGCCATGTATCTTGAGCAGTTGCAGAAACAGATGGATGAGATCGGCGTGGGCCGCATCGCGTCTATTTCGGGCCGCTACTATGCGATGGATCGCGACAAGCGTTGGGACCGCGTGGAGCAGGCGTTTGGCGCCATGGTGCTGGGCAACGGCAACAAGCAGACCAGCGCGCTGGAAGCGGTGAAGCGGTCGTACGAAGCCGGTGTGACCGACGAGTTTATTGAGCCGTTCACGATTGTGGATGCGCGCAATGAGCCGGTTGGTTTGATCCGCGATGAGGACGCCTGCCTGTTCTTCAACTATCGCGCCGATCGTGGCCGCGAAATGACTATGGCGCTGACCGATGCAGCACTGGAGCAGCCGTCGCGTTCGCTGGCTCCGAAGAACCTGCACTTCACCACGATGACGCAGTACGATAAATCATTCAAGGCGTCGTATGTTTTATCGCGCGAGCATCCGAACAACATTCTGGCGAACGTGATGGCCGGCGAAAACTGGAAGAATCTGCGCGTCGCAGAGACGGAAAAGTACGCTCATGTCACCTACTTCTTCAACGGTGGCAATGAAAAACCGTACGGCGGAGAAGAGCGCGAGATGGTGGCATCGCCGAAAGTCGCCACTTACGACCTGAAGCCTGAAATGTCTGCTGCCGGCATCACCGAACTGGTCACGCGGGCGATCCGCGAAGGCGGCTTCGACTTGATCGTGATGAACTTCGCCAATGCCGATATGGTGGGCCACTCCGGCCAGATGGATCCGACGGTGCGCGCGGTTGAGACGGTGGATGGGTGCCTGGGCGAAATCTACAAAGCGATTCGCGAAAAGACCGGCGGATGGATTATTACTGCCGATCACGGAAACGCTGAGATGATGATCGACCCGGCAACGCACGGCCCGCACACGTATCACACCACCAATCCGGTGCCGTTCATTCTGGTAAATGAAGAGAAGCCGGCCTTGCGCAGCGGTGGGGCGTTGCAAGACATCTCGCCGACGATTCTGGGTGTGTTGGGCGTGGAACAGCCGAAAGAGATGGCTGGACACGACCTGCGCATCAAGTAGATTACTCCGGTTTTTTAGTCACAGCCAGCAGGTTACGAAGACTCCGCTCGAGGCGATTTGCTCGAGCGGATTCTTTTTTGAGCTGCTGTTGCAGGCGCTGATTTTCGCGGATCACGTTATAAAGTTGGAGGATACTGGGATCCCTTTCGGTCACCGTGTTCGTGAGTTTGGGGCCCACAAACCGGGCGATTTCCACGGCGGTCTGCTTGCCTGCGCGGTACAACGTGATTTTGATTTGCACATCGTCACTGCTTCGAACATAAAAAAAGGAGCCACTGTGCAAGGATTCGGCGTCCAGCGCTTTGGCCACATCGGCGCGGCCATCGGTGATGCGGATCTGTGCGGAGTCCGCCTCCCTGACAACAGTCAACGTATGGTCCCACCCGATTTGCAGCGTACCCTTCTGATCTGTGACCATCACGGGCAACACGGCGGGTTGTTCCGTCGGAGGATTCATCAGGAAGATTCTTGCGCCGGTGAGGAACATGAGCGCTACGGCAACTATGGTCAGCCACTTGAATGAAAACGGCGAGGCCACTCTGCGTTCCACCCGCACGGACGTCACGGGAACTGCTTCCGGCTTCGCCGCACTCAGCCGGACAGGACCCTCGTTGCGAGGCGGCCTGGCAGGCATCTTTGAGGGATGGATTTTGAATTCCAACAGGCTTGCACCGGCTTCTAATTTGCCGCCTTCCTCACGCAGAAAGAAGCCCGCGCGCACTGGTTCATGCCGCTTGGGTTTTAGCACCAGTGCAACCATCCACAACTCAGCGAAAAAGCGGTCGTGGATGACAAGGTCTTCCTCTGTAAAACTGAGTTCGGTGCGGGTATGCGAATGAAACCATCCGAGGACTTCGTAGCCTTGTAATTCCTTGTTGGCTTCGCATTCGTTCAGCAATTGACCCAGTCCGGTTTCGTCTTTGGAAGAAAGCAGGAACGACGGGCCGCGCGCGTGTTCGCAGGGAATGGGCCGCCACGCTTCAATCCGCAGCGCAGTTCCATTGCGGGTGCCGAGCAGAATGCCGCCAACTTCGATACCGCCGCGGGCAAGTCGCTGCATACCATCGTCGGCAAATGCGGCAATCTCGCTCATTACGGAATTGGAGTATTCAATCGTAGTTGGATGCGAATCGACATTCCACTTGCCGTACGGAGATTGTATGCTTTCAGGGTTCATTTTCGAAGCAAGTTAGCAGCAATGCACTACCTTGTTCCATCAGGTTAGCATGCTAGTGTCTATCATAACCTCCTGGCTTACTCCGCGCACGTCCATTTCATACTCAATCGTGACGATGGGCGGGCGGGAATAGTGCCAAATAAAGCCGTGCGGCGAGGCGCTGCGGGCGGCGATTTCCGTGGCGATGAAAGGATGGATGTTGTGGACAGTATAGACCTGCATGGCGGTGGAGCGGGCCCAGCTTGCGCCGAGTCCATGAAGGCGGTCTTCCATCAGGCCCATCACGAAGCTTATCTTTTCGCGCAGGCCGTCGGGGGAAAGGTCGTTGCGGCGGATCACGTCAAGCGGATCGCGCGAGCCATCGGGCCATTCGCCACCGCCGGAGACGACGAAATCGGTGGTCGCGGTTTGCTCAGGAATCGTGTATGAGAACGCGTACAGCGAGGGCTCGGCGGGCGGGCCCACTTCAGGCGCGACGTTGGTGCGCGCCACCGGGTTGAGTCCATCGCGAACGATGCCCCACTGTTCCAGCACGGCGACATAGCCTTTGTTGAATTCCTTGAAGCCTTCGAAGGAAAACGGCTGCGGCGAGCGCAGTTCCATGCCGCAGAGCGCCGTGAGCGGGCGGCCCGTCGCGGTTAAGTGCGCATGGACTTTTTCGAAGCCTGCGGCAAGCGCAACTGGAGCGCGGAAGCGTGCATGTACGATGGCATGGCCCTCCGCCGCGACGACTCCGCGCGAGTAGGGGAAGCCGCCCTTCAGATATTGATAACCGCCGGGTGCAAATTCGAGGAGCATAGATTTGGTATCTTTTCATCATATGAGATTCACGTTCCTTCTTGTGGTGGTTGCCTCGACCTTTGCCTGTGCGGAGAATTGGCCGCAGTGGCGTGGGCCCGATTTGAACGGCGAAAGCCACGAGAAGAATCTGCCCACGCATTGGACCAAGGACGAGAACGTCACCTGGAAGATCGCCATGCCCAGCCGCAGCGGAGCCACGCCGATCATCTGGGGCGAGAAGATTTTGTTGAACGTGGCCGATGGCGACAATCTGGAATTGTGGTGCCTGGACCGCAGCAACGGCGCTGTTTTGTGGAAGAGCCCGATGGCGGGCGGCAATTACAAAATCAATAAGCAGAACATGTCGTCGCCGTCTCCTTCCACCGATGGCAAGACCATCTTCGCCATGACTGGTACCGGCATCATCAAGGCGTTTGCCTTCGATGGTAAAGAGCTGTGGATGCGCGATGTGCAGAAGGACTACGGCAAGTTTGGACTCAACTGGGGCTATGGTTCGTCGCCGCTGCTCTATGATGGCCATCTCTACGTGCAGGTGCTGCACGGGATGAAGACCACCGATCCTTCGTATCTGCTGAAGCTCGATTTGAAGACCGGCAAGACGCTGGTGAAAATGGAGCGGCCTACGCCGGCGATTCGCGAGTCGCCCGACGCGTACACCACGCCCACGGTGGTGAAGAACGGCAAGTCAGTGGAGTTGGTGATCAGCGGCGGCGACATTGTGACCGGGCATGATCCGGTGACGTTGAAGGAACTGTGGCGGGCGAATGTTCTGAATCCGACGAACAATCCGGCGAACCGGATTATCGCCTCGCCGATGGTGCGCGATGGCATGATCTACGCGGCTTCGCGCGTGCGCCCGTATGTGGCCATCAAGCCCGGCGGGCACGGCGACGTGAGCGAATCGCACGTGGTGTGGAAGACGCAGAACGGACCCGACGTGCCGACGCCGGTAAGCGATGGCAAGTATCTGTGGGTCGTCAACGACCGCGGCATCATGTGGTGCTTCGATGCCAAGACCGGCGCCGAAGTCTACAGCGGCCAGCGCATCCAAGCGGCGATTTATAGCTCGTCACCGGTGCTCGCCGATGGCAAGATCTATGCGACGAATGAGTTGGGTACGACCACTGTGGTGAAGGCCGGTCCCGTGTTCGAGGTGTTGGCGGAGAACAAGATGGATGAGTACACGCTGAGCTCGCCGGCCATCAGCGAAGGCCAGATTTTCCTGCGCACGGAAAAGGCGCTGTATTGTATCGGGAAACGGGCGAAGTAGGGGGCGATTATCCCCAATAGCCTGTGATCGCTGGGGAATTGGGCCAGGAAGTGGAAATTCGATCGATCCAGAAACACCGCTTACCGAGAACGTATAAAAGAATGCGCTTGCTAGCCAGCTGGACCGCCGACCTGTCCGCTGTAGCCTTGGCGAAGGTGGATCCGCCTGTCCAAATTCTAATGTTTCATACGCTCTGACCTGCGCGGCTCGGTGCTAAGCAGGCAACCGCTCACCGAGCCGCGCACGTCAGTAAGCGGTTTTGGCTCATCCTAATTTCCTCCGAGATCAGGATGTCTGAGTCCACAATCGAAGAGAGGACATTAGACACGATGTCAGAAAAGCACGAAGCAGACCAACCGGTCACGCGCGGCGACTTGCGCGAACTCAAAGAGTATCTGGCAGGTGCTCTCAAAGAGCACGAAGCCAAAACTCAGGAGTTTGTACGCGACGTGCAAACCGAAATTCTGCGCGCCTTCCACACGTTCGAACAGAGCCGCGAGGTACGCTTCCAACGGCTCAAAGCCGGAGTCTCAAATCTCAACTAGGAAGCCAGCACCCGGCTAAAGACAGTCGAACAGCGCCTGATGGCCATCGAAGAGAAGATGATCCTATGGCCACCGCCTAAACAGCAGTAACTGCCACGAGACCAAGACGTCAGCTTGCCGAGGTCCAGGCTTTGCGGACTTCCTTCTGGCGTTTCACCAGTTCGGCGTGATCGGCCAGCACCTTCTCAGTGTAGGCAACGGAGAAGTGGATCACGCGGCGGACGAAATCCTCTTCGTGGCCTTTGATCTCCTTCAGAATCGTGCGCGGCCCGGCTTCCGGCAGAGAACCGAGCAGGTGCGCGCGGGCTGTAATGGAGCCGTAGGTTTTGGCGTCGCAGTTCATCGCCTGATCGTTGACGCCCAGTTCGCGGGCCTGCAGCGGCATCTTGCCCAGGCGTGTGTAGCCGATGAAACGCTTCGTGTGCAACTGGAAGCGCTTCACTGCGGCGACTTCCAAGCGAGCGCGCGATTTCGTCGCATTGGGCAGTGGTTCGTCGTGGGCCGAATCGAGCGACTGCTTCCATTCGATGAGCCGCAAATGTTCAAGCATGGGCTCGCCCTTTTCGATGCACATCAGGAGGGCATAGCGAACGCGGCCAAGGCTGCCGATGCCGGACACGCGGGTGGCGGCGGCGACCAGACGGTAATTTTCGGCAGGTTTGTGATCCGCGGCGACGCAGGTTTCCTTGTACCGCGGAAAGGCCTCCTGCAATTTGGCGAGCGTCTTTTCGTCCACCGGTCCCAGTTTCTCGCTGGCGATGAATTGCAGGTTCGATGTGATCTTTTTGATGAACGGCAGGCGAGGCTTGGGCTTGATGTCGACCGGGATGTTGAACGCTTCGAAGTTCTCGCGCTTCTTGATGGAACTCATGTTGCCGAGAGCGTGGATGTAGGAGCTGGCGCAATCTTCCACGTGCGCCACGCCTTCGGAAAACGTTGCGCCTTTGTCGAGCGCTCCCAGCAGCAGACTGGTAGTTAAGCGGCGCAGATCGAATTCATACGGGCCGTGGGTGGTTTCGTCGAAGTCGTTGATGTCGGCCGATAGGCCATCATGCACCGCGCGGAAAATGCCAAAGTTCTGTGAGTGCAGGTCGCCCACGATGGGCCCGGCGGAGCGGGTCATGGGAATGGCGCGGAACTCTTTCAGGTTCAGGTCGCGGCAGAAGACGTGGAAGGTGCCGCGGAAGAACTGGAACGGCGAGCCGGTCAGCATGTCCAGCTTGTGGGGCAGATCTTTCTTGCTCAGGCGTGCGTTGTACGACAAGATTTGATCGACTGCGGTAGCCATAGGTAATTGAATTCTAGCACTTACTTTTTAAAATAGTTCGGGCCGCCTGCGTGGGCGGCCCGAATCTGGAATTGGCAAAAGAACCCGGCTTAGGGTCGATTGACATTCTCGGCTTGAAGTCCCTTAGGACCTGTTTTCACCTCGAACTCAACTTCGGCACCCTCTTCCAGGCTGCGGTACCCCGTCATCTGGATCGCTGAGAAGTGGACGAAGACGTCCTCACCGCTTGCGCGTTGGATAAATCCATAGCCCTTAGCGGCGTTAAACCATTTCACTACACCTTTTTCTCTCACTACTAAATCTCCTGGTATCGTTGTTCCTTTGCCTTTGAAACCGCTACGACAGCGAACGCTCCCTGGGGCCCTCCAGCTATCCGAACAAACTGCATTGCATACTACAAAAATATATTCGCAAATCCGAAAGCAAGGTTCAAGCGCGATAATGGAAGGAATGCGGCCTATGAAACTGCTCTCCTCTTTCTTCCTGCTGGCGTTGGTTCACGCGCAGGACGCCTCTGTCGGCTCGAAACCCGAATCGCTGATTACCAAGCCTTCGCGCACGGTGGAGTTCGATACCGATGAGGCGACCTGGATGTCGGTGGACGTGTCTCCCGACGGCAGGACTTTGCTGGTGGATATGCTGGGCGATCTGTACACGCTGCCCATCGGCGGAGGTGCCCTGAAGCCGCTGACGACCGGTATGGAGTGGGATTACCAGGCGCGCTATTCGCCCGATGGCAAACAGATCGTGTTCATCAGCGACCGCGGCGGCAGCGACAACGTCTGGATCATGAATGCCAATGGCACGGAACCGCGCGCGCTCACGAAAGAGAAGAAGTTCATGTTCGGGTCGCCGGCGTGGTCGCCCGACGGGCAGTACATCGCGGTGCGGCGGTATGGCGTGTATCCGCTGGATTCGTATCTGCGTGGGTCGGAGTTGTGGCTCTATCACAAGGACGGCGGAACAGGCCTGCAGATCACCAAGGGTCCAACGGACCCGCGCGCCAGCCGTGTCGCAGGTCCTACCTTTTCGCCCGATGGTAAGTACGTTTACTTTTCTGCGATGGCGGGGCGTTTCGCGTATAACAGCGAACTCAGCAAATGGCAGGTGCTCCGCTACAACCGCGATACCGCCGAACTGGATACGCTGACATCGGAATATGGCGGTGGGCTGCGGCCGATGCTGACGCGCGATGGCAAGCAGTTGATTTATGGCTCGCGGCGCGATGCGATTACCGGGCTGCGCGTGCGCAATCTGGAGACAAGACACGAACGGTGGCTGACGCGCAAGATTACGCGTGACGATCAGGAAGGCTTCAGCGCGGAAGACACTTTGCCTGGCTATGCTGTTACGGGCGACGGCGGCGTAATTGTTGCGATCGACGGCAAACTGCACCGCCTGGATCTGGCCACTGGTGCCGATAAAGAAATTCCGTTCACCGCGCATGTGAAGCGCGAACTGGGCAAGCTGGTGAAGTTCGAGGACAAGATTGACGATGGGCCGATGGCGGTGAAGCAGATGCGCTGGCTGCATGCCACAGCCGATGGCGCGACGGCGGTTTACGGCGCGGTGGGGAAGATCTGGGTGGCCGAGCGTGGCAAGCCCGCGCGGCGCTTGACGGCGGCGGCCGATCGTGAATATTCGCCGCGGCTTTCGCCTGACGGGAAATCGCTGGTGTATGTAACATGGAACGATCGCGACGGCGGGCACCTGATGCGCGCGCCTGTTGCGGGCGGCCCGGCGGTGGAATTGAGCACGGCAGCCGCGTTTTATAGCCAGCCGGAATGGTCGCCCGATGGCAGCAAAATCGCGTTTCTGATGGGCTCGGCTGATGCGTGGCTGGAGGCGGATAACGTGGATGGTTTCGAGATCCGCGTGATGCTTGCGGCCGGGGGCAAGAGCGAAGTGGTGACGCACGTGGGCGGGCCGAATTCGGCGTTTACGTGGTCCGGCGATGGGAAGCGTATTTACTATAACGTGGCTCAGATGGGCGGTGGGGGTGAGCAGCGGCCTTCGGCCTCGCTGCTTTCCGTGCGGCTGGATGGCGTGGATAAGAAGACCCACGTGAAGTTCAGCGATGTGGCGATTGCAATGCCTTCGCCCGATGAGCAGTGGATGCTGGTGATCAACAAATCGAACGCGTATCTGGCGGCTTTGCCGCGCGGCGGATCGGTCGAGGGGCTGGCGTTGAATCTGGATGCCTCGCAGCTGCCATTGAAGCCGGTGACAGCGCAAGGGGCGACGTATCCGCATTGGAGCGGAGATGGCAAATCGTTCAGCTATGCGTTCACCAACCACCTGTATTCATTGGGCCGCGATGAGGTGATGAAGGCGGCGAAGGTGGCTGACTTGAAGCCCGTGGTGACTTCCTTCGCGCTGACCGTGCCGCGCGATCGGGCGAAGGGTTTACTCGCATTGCGCAATGCGCGGCTTCTAACGATGAAGGGTTCGCAGGTGATTGAGCATGGCGATGTGTTGATCGAAGATGGTCGCATCGTGAAGGTCGGCGAACGGGGCAGCTTCGCGATTCCGGCGGCGGCGCGGCAGTTCGATCTGGCGGGCAAGACCATCATGCCGGGCATCGTGGACATTCACGCGCATTTGCGTGCGCAGGGCGATGTGTTCCCGGATAAGATCTGGTCGTATGCAGCGAACCTGGCGTATGGCGTGACCACAACGCGCGATCCCTCCATCGATAGCAACATGGTGTTTCCGTATTCTGAGATGGTGGAGGCAGGCGAGGTGCTGGGGCCGCGCATCTATTCGACGGGCTCGCCGATGACGACCACGCAGGTGAAAATCGAAAGCCTGGAAGACGCCCGCAACGCTGTCGCCCGCTACAAGGAACAGGGCGCGAATTATCTGAAGCAGTACATGCAGCCGCGCCGGTTGCAGCGGCAGTGGATTCTGCAGGCCGCCGATGAGGCGGGCATCAACATTACGGCGGAGGGCGGCGGCTTCATGAAGGAGGATCTGGCCATGGTGATCGATGGCTATACTGGCTTCGAGCACAGCCTGCCGTATGAACTGCACAAGGATGTGATTGAACTGGTGGCGCGCTCGCAGACCGTGTATTGTCCGACGCTGATTGTGTCGTACGGCGGCTGGTTCGGGCAGTATTATTGGCGCCAGAAGAAGAACTATCATGCCGATGAGAAGCTCGGCAGGTTTACGCCGCACAAGGAGATTGACCAGAAGACGCGGCGCAGGAATTTGCTGTTAGACGAGGAATACTTTTTCCCGGTGATTGCCAAAGGTGTGGAGCAGGTGCGCGCGGCGGGCGGCCAAGTGGCGTTGGGGTCGCATGGAGAGCAGCAGGGCATCGGCGCGCATTGGGAGTTGTGGATGCTCGAATCAGGCAAGATGAAACCGCTCGACGCACTACGTACAGCGACGTTGAGCGGGGCGATATCTCAGGGGCTCGATAAGCAAATCGGCTCGATCGAGCCAGGCAAACTAGCCGATCTAGTGGTGCTGGATAAAAACCCGCTCGATAACATCCAGAACTCGGAATCGATCCGGTACGTCATTAAATCAGGCGTAGTGCGGGACGGCGCATCGCTCGATGAAGTGTGGCCCACCGTGAAACCAGTCCCGCCCTTCTACTGGGCTTCGGATAAGTGATGTAGGCAGAATGGCATTCCAATGTCGCTTACATTGCCTAGAACGACGCGTCGCATTTGGGGTCTGACACCTTTTTTCGGCCGTAGTTGCCGAAAATGGGCTGTCTGACCCCTATTGCACTCCACCGCAATGCCCCAATGACTCGCTTACCAACTCGGAAGCTCGCCTAATCAACGCCATGTAAGCGACAATGGAATGGCATT
>CAIRSA010000023.1 GCA_903881085.1 uncultured Acidobacteriia bacterium | reverse complement strand
CTTACATTGCGTCGATGAGGCGAGCTTCCAATATGGTGAGCGATTAACTGGGGCATTGCGGTGGAGGGCAATTGGGGTCAGACAGCCCATTTTCGGCAATAACGGCCGAAAAAAGGTGTCAGACCCCAAATGCGACGCGTCGTTCTAGCCAATGTAAGCGACATTGGAGTGCCACTCTGCGGGCGGGCGGTACTCGGCCTTCCGGAGCTAACTTAGAGGGTAAACGCCGGCACAACTAAGCCGTCAAATAAGCACGCCGCGCCTTCATATAACTCCCCACAGCATCGGCCAGCGCTGGCATCGGTTCCACCCCGCTCGCTTCCATCTTCCGGTTCGACAACGCCGAAAACTTCGGCCGCCGCGCCGCCGTCCGGTATTCCCGCGCATCCGTCGGCCGCAGTTCCGGCTTCACGCCCGCCGCATCGAAGATGAGTTTGGCGTAGTCAAACCAACTGATAGCCGTGCCGCCGCCGGCATGGAACACCCCGCGCAGATCGCGCTCCACCAGTTGCGCCGTCACTTCGGCCAAGGCAGGCGAATAGGTAGGCGACGCGACGTGATCCTCCACCACCCGGATCGGCTGGCCGGAGTTCGCAAGCCGCAGCATCAGCTCCACGAAATTGCCCCGCGCCGTACGTAATCCACCTGGCCCGAACACTCCCGACGTCCTTATCACCAGAGGTGCATCGATGTAAGCCTGGGCGTATAACTCCCCGGCTAACTTCGATACGGCGTAGGCGCCCAACGGATGGGTCTGATCCACCTCCGCATAGGGGCGCCCTGCTGTGCCATCGAAAACATAGTCCGTCGAAAAGTGGACGAAGAAGGCGTCAATCTGTCGGCAGACGATGGCCATGTTTCGAACAGCCAGGGCGTTTGACTGATAGGCCGCCACGGGCTCTTTTTCCGCAAGATCAACCTGGTTATAGGCCGCTGCGTTGATCACTAACGCGGGATCGAGCGCCGAAAGCGTCTGCTCCACGCTGGCCTGATCTGTAATATCGACATCGCCGCGGCTAAACCCAGATACCAGATATCCGCGTTCGCTGAACACGCGAGTTAACTCTACGCCGAGTTGTCCAGCGCATCCGAATATTGCTAATTTCTTACTCATTCATTGGAAAGAATACCATGGCTGGGCGTCGTAGCTGTCTGCGATTCGCGCGGCGATTCACAGGTCAGGCTTTGCATCAGCCGGGCCAGATCGCTGGTGTGCGACAGAATCTGCTGCGACTCAAGCCCCACCGCGTAGTGCCCCGACTCATCCAGCGTGCAGTAACAAACCTCCCCCAGCAGCACCGCATCCGCCATGTCAACGCGCACGGCTGCGTTGTGGCGGATCTTCTCCGTAGTAAGCAGCCGGAAGCCGCCTCCCGACATGTTTACCACATGGCCATCCAGTTTGACCGGCAGCTCATCCAACACCGTTACCTGTACAGGATGAACCACCTCGACGCGGGGTTGTTTTCTACGTTCCACAAATCACTCATCGGAAACATTCCCCCAAGTATGAGCACAACCTCATTGACACCTATCCCCGGCTGCCATATGCTCATAGTCTGCTCATATGAAATACAACCATGTTGTTCTTCCTATCGCCGCCTGCCTCGCGCTGGCATCGTGCTCATCCACACCAACCACAACGGACACCGCGCAGCCCAAGAGCGAATTTCAGGCTGCCGAAAGCCCCGTAACCATCGGCGGACAAAAGGTCGTCCTGCTCTCGCGCGCCCAGTCCACCGCCACCGACAAGCCGCAGCTGCTCAGCGCCGAAATCATTCCCGGCCGCGGCATGAACGTCTACCAGATCAAGGCGTTCGTCCCCGGCAAGGGCGTCGTCAACATGATCTCCACCCCGCCCATTGATGAGGCCGCCAAATTAATGACCCTCGGCGCCGGCGATGAATACGGCAACCAGGGCTTCAAAATCGGCGGAGGAATTCTCTTCCCTTTCGCCAACCGCATCACCGGCAAATTATCGGCGGACAAGAAAACGCTCGTCACCAAAATCAATGGCAAAGATATGACGCTGGAAGCCAACTGGAAGGGCAAAGAGCCGAAAGCAGTGGAACACGCCATGCACGGCCTGATCCTCGGCCGCGCCGTCGATTCCTTCACCACCGCCTCCACCGCCGACGAAGCCAGCATCTCAGCCAAACTGAGCGCCGGCGACTTCAATGGCCACTGGCCCTCCAAAACCGACATCAGCTTCAAGAGTTCGCTCAATAAGGACACCTTCACCTTCACCATCACCGCCACCAACGCAGGCACAGACGATCTGCCCGTGGGCTTCGCCTGGCACCCCTACTTCAATCTGCCCAGCGGCGACCGCACGCAGGCCAAGCTGAAGATCCCTGCCAAGACCCGCGCCCTCGTCAACAACTACGACGACGTGTTCCCCAACGGCAAAGTAGTCCCTCTGGCAGGCACGCCCTATGACTTTTCCGCCGGCGCCGCGCTCAACAAATTGTTCATGGACGACTGCTTCCTCGACCTCGAAAAGGATGCCCAGGGCCGCGTCATCACCGAAATCATCGACCCCGCGGCAAAGTACGGAGTCCGCGTCAAAGCCCTCTCCCCCGAAGTCTCCGCCTGGCAGGTCTACGCTCCACCAGACAAATCGTTCGTAGTCTTCGAGCCCCAAACCAACTACGCCGACCCCTACAACCCGGCCTGGGGCAAGCGCCCAACCGGCATGAAGGTCCTCAAACCTGGCGAAAGCGTCTCCTACAAAATCGAAGTCGAACTCTTCATCCCGTAAGTCCTCTGGGGACAGTCACCAGTGTCCCTTGCGGACACCGGTGACTGTCCCCTCCCCACCAACTACCTCACCTTAACCCGCAATACCGTCAAAGAAGCCTTAGGGAAAGTGTACTCAAACCCATTCCCACTAACCCCCACCGTAACCACCTTACTAACAGGCCGAACCTTCCGGTCATCCCCAAAAGTATGCACCGCCTTCAAATCCGAATGATTCATCTCCCAAACCTGTAACTCCCCGCCAATCTGTCCAACCACATTCTCCACCCGCGCCGTAATCGCATCCTTCTGGCTCCGGTTCAACACATTCACAAACAAAGTCCCCGTCTTCTGATCGAACGTCGTCGATACATCCAAATAGTTCACCGGCTTCCGCGCACCCACCTTGTAAGTAGGCGCCGTCACCAAAGTATCGATCGCCACATTCCCGCCCTGCTTGGAATATTCCGCAATCGGAAAGTAAATCGGCTGCAAAAACATCCCGTCTTTGTTAGTAAAGATAGGAGCAATCCCATTCACCAGCTGCGCCAGATTGGCCATCTTCACAATATTGGCATGGCGGAAAAACGAATTGAAAAACATCCCCATCGCGAGCGAGTCTTCATAGTTATAGACCTCTTCCAGCCCCACCGGCGCACCCGCCGCGCCACCCCGTGCCCGATACCAGACGTTCCATTCATCGTAGGCAATATAGATCGGCCGCGGATTCTCCTGCCCCGACTGCGCCGCCTTAATCAGCCCCTCGGTAACTTCAATATAGTGATCGACGTTCTGCCCATTCGCCAGAAACCTCTCAAAGTCATTCTCGCGATTCCCAATGTAAGTATGCAGCGAAAGGTAATCGATAATATTCTTCGTCGCCGCCAGCACCGTGCGGTTCCAGCCAATCCAATCCGCATTAGGTCCGAAGTTACTCGACCCGCTGGCAATCAACTTAATCGAAGGATCGATCCACCGCATCGCCTTCCCCGCTTCCAAGGCGAACTTCGCATAGTCCTCGGCGTTTTTATGCCCCATCTGCCAGGGCCCATCGAGCTCATTCCCCAAACCCCAATACTTCACGCCATACGGTTGCTCGCGTCCATTCTT
Source organism: uncultured Acidobacteriia bacterium (assembly GCA_903881085.1). Classification (GTDB taxonomy): domain Bacteria; phylum Acidobacteriota; class Terriglobia; order Bryobacterales; family Bryobacteraceae; genus CAIRSA01. The sequence continues at coordinate 19,364 of CAIRSA010000023.1, read as the reverse complement.
CCGCCGCAACTCCGCCCAGTAAGTCTTCTTCGAGCCGTTGGTGTACTCAACCCAATTCCGCGCATCTTCAATCGACCCGAGCCCCGCATTGATGCAGATGTAAGGTTCCGTCTTCACCCGCTCGCAATACTTCAAAAACTCATCGGTACCGAAGCGATTGGTCTCAATCCCGCCCCACGCATAGTCCGGCCGCGCAGGCCGCAGATCTTTCGGCCCGATGCCATCTTTCCAGTTGTAGCCAGAAACAAAGTTCCCACCCGGCCACCGCAACACGCTCACGCCCAGCTCCTGGGTAGCCTTCAACACATCCAGCCGGTAGCCATCCCGATCGGCCAGTTTGCTGCCTTCTTCGTAGATACCGCCATAAATCACACGGCCCAGATGTTCGGCGAAATTACCGAACAGCAGCGGATTCACCTCGCCAATCCGCCGGTCCGTGTCAATCTTAATCCGCGCCGCAGGCTGGGCCGCAAAGCCCGAGCTTGCCAACAGTGCAAGTCCAAGTAAGAGTTTCATAAAAGGTATAGTTCCACTACTGAGCCTATATTCAGATCAACAAATCCGCAAGCGCCTTCACTCAAACAGGCGACGCATCGGCATCCACCACAACGATCGCAACCCGCCTCGCTCTTGCTGCTAATATGAAGGAGGAGTAACAAGCCAATGGCAACTACCATTCCAGTGCCATTAACAACCGAAGAGCAGACGGCGCTCGAAGAGCGGGCCCAAGCGCAAGGTGTCTCACTCGACAGCCTCCTGCGCATAGCAGTTCTCTCGCTGATCACATCCCCCAGGCCATCTACCAAACAAATAGACTTCGAACAGGCATTTGCTGAAATTGCCGACATGATCCCAGATTCAGTGCCGGACATCCCTGACGAAGCGCTAAGCAGGGAATCGATTTACTCTCGTGAAGACGAGTGGTAAATGAACATTCTCGCCGACACCAATATCATCGTCCGCGCCGTTCATCGAAAAGCCGCGCAACACCGTGTTGCAATTCGAGCGATGCGAAGTCTCCAGAATGAGGGCCACCGCATCTGCCTGACTGCACAAAACCTTTACGAATTTTGTTCAGTCGCGACGTGCCCAGTACAAGTCAATGGCCTTGGATTGACTTCAGCGCAAACGAATCGAGTTGTCACTCGATTGGAAGAGATCTGCCTTATCTTTCGAGATCCCGCTGACCTTTACGATGAATGGCGAAGACTCATCGTTACCCACGAGGTCTCGGGGAAAAAAGTCCACGACGCCCGACTGGTTGCTGCTATGAAGATTTACGGAATACACAGGATCCTCACCTTCAACACCGGCGATTTTGTCCGTTTTCCAGAGATTGAGGTGATCCACCCAGATTCGACAGCGAAGATCTAAAGAGCTCCCGCTGGGCCCATTTATTGCAGACCCACCGCCACGCCACGCACCTTCACGCCGTTAAACGACCCCGTAGCATCGCGCAACTCCGCCTCCACCGCATCCCCCGAATACCGCAGCGTAATCAGAATATGCGTGATGTTTGAAACCAGATCCACGTCCAACCCAAACTCCGACTCCCCACGCCATCCACCCAAAACCGCCATCGGCTGCCCCTGATGCCCCTTCGCCGAAAACCGCCGCACACCGTCCAGCCCAACCTTCCCCGACCACAACTCCTCGCCGAACCGCATCTCCATCCCAGCCTCGGCGCCGCCACCAAACGTCAACGACAACGACCGCAAGCCCAAAGCGTTCGACGCAAACTCATACCGCTTCCCACTCACCTTCGCAGCAACCGCAGGCAACTTTCCAACCGCAGTAGCCCGCGCCCCAACCCGCGCCGTAGCCAATGACCGCTTCAACCGCACCATCCCAGCCGCATTCGGAGGCAACACCCCATCGCTCTTCAGCGCCTTCAACAGAGTCGGCGAAACATCGTCCGTATCTGCACCGCCAGAGGAATACACCACCACCAGATCCTTATCCGGCACCACCGCAATGCGCTGCCCGCCCCGCCCTTCCGCCTCAGGAATACGCGGCGTCCGTGCCAGATTCAGCCACCAGCTAAAGCCATAGCCAACACCCTCGCGCACCATTGCCCGAGTCTCAAACGAACTACGCACCCACGCGCTCGAAACGATCTGCCGCTCACCCCACTTACCCTCGTGCAAATATAGATAACCCAACTTCGCCATATCGCGCGGATACAAATGCAGGTCGCCCCAACCATGATTCAGACCCTGCGGATCCACCGGCCATAGAAACTCTTTGATCCCCAGCGGCCCAAACAGATGCTTCCGCGCAAAGACCTCCAACGTATCGCCAGTCTGCGCTTTGATGATCGCCGAAAGCAGATGGTTGTTCACGCTGCAATACGCGAACTCCTTGCCCGGCTCCATGCTCATGGGAATGGTAACGGCGTACTTGATCCAATCCGCCGACGCGCGCATCGCATCCAACTCCGTTTCCACCGTATGAGCCACATGCGGATCCCCGCACGCCAGGCCCGATGTCATCGAAAGCAGATTGCCAACAGTAATGCGCCGCTTGCGCGGATCCATATCGGAAGGCAGAGAAATCTTCAGCAGCGGCAGCGCAAGCTCATCCACACTCTTGATGAAGCCCTTATCAATAGCGATGCCCGTCAGAATCGACGTGACGCTCTTCGTCACCGACGCCACATCGTGCGGCACCTTCGCAGCATAGGGATAGAAGTTCGCGTCCAGCACCACCGCACCATGCCTGATCACCAGCATGCTGTGGATCGGAATCTTCTTCTGCAGAACAAGGTCAACCGCGTCAGCGAAGGCCGCGGAGTCAAACCCATGTGCCTCCGGAGTAGCTTCCTTCCATCGCAGAGTAGGCCATTCGTCGGCGAACAACACGGTGCAGAAAGCGAGCAACACTCGAGCAAAGGTCATGCAGACCAGTTTACTCGGCGGCAACCAGAACTTCACTCGGCGGAGGCATGCCACGCTTGGCAAAGCGGATTTTGCCATCCTTGCCAATCAGGTAGACCGTGCGCGTCACCATCAAAAGCCCATTGGTTCGATAGGCCCGGCACACTTGCTTGCCCTTATCCACCAACAAAGGAAACGGGAACTGATACTTGTCGCGAAACTTCGCATGGCTGGCATCCGACTGCCCATTAATTCCAAACACCACCGTCTGCTTTTCTAAAAACGATTTCCAGCTGTCGCGCACGGCGCAGAGTTGCTTCGTTCAACCAGGGGTGGCGTCGGCCGGATAAAACACCAACACCACATTGTTCTTGCCATGAAAGCTGGCCAGCGAAACAGGCTTCCCGTCTTGATCGAGCAACGTGAAGTCAGGGGCCACGGTGCCAACCGGCAGGATGTCATCGGTGAAGAATCCTTGCATGTACTCACCAGTAAAGCAAGAATAGTAGAGATGAAGCAAATCGCCGCCAAAGCGCTGGAGCTGGCCATGCGCCGGGGCGTGACATACGCCGACGTGCGCGCCGTCGAATCGCGCGACCGCGCAATCACAACCAAGAACGGCGTGCCGGGCCAGATCGGCTCCGGCGAATCCGCAGGAGTCGGCATCCGTGTGTTGGCCGATGGATGCTGGGGCTTCGCCTCCACCTGCGACCTGACAAACGCCGGTCTCGAAGCCGCGGCAACTCTCGCCGTCGCCATCGCCCGCAGCGGCGTGGCCGCAAAAAAGCACGATGTCGCCCTGGCCCCCGAAGATAAATTCGAAGCCACATGGGTCTCGCCCTGCGCCATCGATCCGTTTGAAATTCCCGTCGAACAGAACCTGGCCTTGCTAGTCGCCATCGACGAAGAACTGCGCCGCGAAAAAGGCGTCACCCTCGCCGAAACATCGCTCATGCATGAGCGCACCCGCCAGGTCTTCGCCTCCTCCATTGGCAGCATGATCGACCAGACGCGAACCACCACAGGCGCGGGCTTCGCGGCCCATAGCTTTAAGAACGACGACATTCAGAAGCGCTCCTTCCCCAACTCCTTCGGCGGCCAGTATCAGCTCAAAGGCTACGAACTGATCCACGAACTCGACCTTCTGAAGCATGCCCCACGCATCGCCTCCGAAGCCGTGGCGCTGCATTCGGCCGACACGTGCCCCGAAGGAACTTTCGATCTCATCCTCGACTCCAGCCATCTCGGCCTGCAGATCCACGAGTCCATCGGACATCCCATTGAACTCGACCGCGTCCTTGGCTCCGAAGCCAACTACGCCGGCATGAGCTTCCTCACGCTCGATCAACTCAATCATCTGCGCTATGGGTCCGACATCGTGAACGTCGTCTGCGATGCCCGCCCCGAACACGGCCCCGGCCTCGGAACATTTCTCTACGATGATGAAGGCGTGCCGGCGCACGGAACCGACATCATCCGAAACGGCCTGTTTACGGGCTACATGACATCGCGCGAAACCGCCGCCACGGTTGGCGACGCCCGCTCCAACGGCACCATGCGCGCCGCCGGATGGTCACGCCTCCCGCTCATCCGCATGACCAACGTCAGCCTGCTTCCCGGCCAGCAAACGCTCGAAGAGGTGTTCGACGTCGACCACGGCATCTACATGGAAACCAACAAAAGCTGGTCCATTGACGACAAGCGCTACAACTTCCAATTCGGCTGCGAAGTGGCCTGGGAGATCCGCAACGGCAAGCGTACGCGCATGCTGAAAAACCCCTTGTATTCGGGCATCAGCACGGAATTCTGGAACGCCTGCGACGCCATCGCCGGCCGCGAATGGTGGACGCTGTGGGGCGTGCCCAACTGCGGCAAAGGCCAGCCCGAACAGGTGATGGGCACCGGCCACGGCGCAAGTCCGTCGCGCTTTCGCGGCATCAAAATCGGCAGCGGGAGCGGAGAATGAGCCAGGAACTGTTCGCCATCGCCGAAGCCGCCGCACGCACCCGCGGAGTGCGCGACATCGAAGTCATCTTCGAAAAGCACACCGGGGCGCTGACGCGCTTCGCCAACAACGCCATCCATCAAAACGTGGCCGAAATGGATCACGCCATCTCCATCCGCGTGATGGAAGATCATCGCACCGCGCGCGCCTCAACCAACCGTCTTGACCGCGCGTCTATTGAAGCCACCGTCGAACAAGCCATCGCGCTCACCCGCGCCAGCAACCCCGACGAAGCACTGCCCACTCTAGTGGAACCGGCAACGGTGCGCTCATTGCAACGCCACTTCGCATCAACTGCACAAGCCTCGCCTGAGACGCGCGCCAAGGCCGTAGCGGAAGCGATTCGCATCGTCGAGGCCGCAGGCCAAACCGCAGCAGGCATCTTCGAAACCGGCGAATCCACCGAATCCCTCTTCAACTCGCGCGGCGTCGCCGTCGAACATGCGGGCACCATGGCCCGTTTCTCCATCACCGCCATGGCAGGCGACAGTTCCGGCTGGGCCAAAGCCTCGTCGGCCGATGCCAGCATCCTTGATCCGCGCGCGCTGGCCACACAGGCCATGACCAAGGCCCGCGATTCGCGCAACCCGCGCGCCATCGACCCGGGCCGCTACACAGTCATCCTCGAACCTGCCGCCGTGCTCGACCTGGTCGGCCAGATCTTCGCCGACTTCAGCGCCACGGCCCTCGCCGATCAACGCAGCTTCCTCACGGACCGCCTCGGCACGAAACTGTTCGGCGATAACATCTCCATCACTGACGACGTCGGCCACGCGCTGCAAACCGGAGCCCCGTTCGATGGTGAAGGCGTTTCCCGCTCCACGCTGCAACTGGTCGAAGCCGGCGTCCCCAAAGAGATCGCCGTCTCCCGCTCAGCCGCACCCAAGGCGAACCTGCCGCCCACCGGCCACGGCTATCCGCTACCCAACGAAGTGGGCGAAGCGCCAATGAACATTGTGATCGCCGGCGGCACGTCGACACTCGACGAAATGATCCGCTCCACCGAGCGCGGAATTCTCATCACGCGCCTGTGGTACATACGCGAAGTTGACCCCTATGAGAAAATGATGACAGGGATGACAAGAGACGGTACGTTTCTGATCGAACGTGGCGAGCTGGCTGGCGGCCTGCGAAACTTCCGGTTCAATCAAAGCATCATAGAACTGTTGAACAACGTAGAGCTGTTATCGGCGGCCGTGCGCGCATCGGGCGAAGAGGCGGCGGACATGGTTGTGCCCGCAATGAAAGTGCATAACTTCCATCTCTCCGGGGTAACGAAATTCTAATGGGACACGATCACCATCATCACCATCACCACATGGGACCGGCCCTGAAGTGGTCGTTCGCCGCAACCATGCTCTTCGTGGCGGTGGAAGCGGTGGCGGGCATTCGCTCCCACAGCCTTTCGCTGCTGGGCGACGCCGGACACAACTTCACCGATGCGCTGGCCTTAGGCCTGGCGCTGGTTGGCGTGTGGTTCCAGTCACGGCCGGCCGATGAATCCAAGACCTACGGCTATCATCGCGCCGGAGTGCTGGCGGCCTTTGTAAATGCCCTGACACTGCTGGCGCTTTCCGCGTTCCTGTTTTACGAAAGCTACGAGCGGTTTGTCTCGCCACAAGAAGTCCACGAAACAACCATGATCGTCATCGCCACGCTCGGCCTGCTTGTCAACGGCGGCATCATGCTGGCCTTGCATCGCGGACAGAAGGACGACATCAACGTCCGCGCAGCGTTCATCCACATGTTGGGCGATGCACTCAGTTCGGTCGCCATCATCATCGGCGGTTTTGCGATTCGCTTCACCGGCTGGCAGTGGATCGATCCGTTGCTGTGCGTGATCATCGCTGTCATGATCGTATGGTCAGCTTGGGATGTGATCAAAGAATCGCTCGACATCCTTCTGGAAGGCCTGCCGCGGGGCATCAGCTTCAGCGATGTGCGAACAGGACTGAAGGAAGTGGACGGCGTGCTCGACGTTCACGATCTGCACATCTGGACCCTGGGCGATCACGCCCACGCGTTGAGCTGCCACGTGCAGATTGACGACATGCCGCACTCCGAGAGCGAGTCGATCTTGTCGCGCCTCAACGATGTGCTGCACAAGCGCTTCCACATCCACCACACCACCATTCAGTTTGAGCACGTCCACTGCGCGGCGGAATGCAAACTTACTCACAAGTAAGCGAGTAGTCTTTCTTTCAGCGTTTGCGCAGTAGCGTTGTCCGGCGCAATCACCAGCACCGTGGCTTCGCCCGCGATGGTGCCGACAACTTCCGGTCATTCCGCTTGATCGATCGCAACCGCGAGCGAATTGGCATGACCGGCCGACGCTTTCAGTGACGACATGCCGCACTCAGAGAGCGAGTCGATCTTGTCGCTGCTCAACTCAGATCTCCTGGAAAATGAGTTGAGCCACTTTCGACATGATTAGGAACCGGTCCTAAGGAACTGAACATTCAAATGCCTTTATTTTCAGTTCTTTTCGGATTTGCCTTGGCTCCGGCCAAGTGCTGGGCTCAGAAGGTGTGAAGGAATCGGTTCGACCGAGAATTGGACCGGCGAATCGCCGGTCCTACCCTTGAAAACATTGCGCTTCCCTGGGTAGGACAGGCGACCTGCCTGTCCAGATACTAATGATTCACCTTCTGGCGGTTGTCCGGGATCAATCCGAATTCCACGCAAAGCGAAAATCCCCGCATGACATCAGGAGATCTGAAACTGACTCACAAATAGGCGAGCAACTTTTCTTTCAGCGTTTGCGCCGTAGCGTTGTCCGGCGCAATCACCAGCACTGTGTCATCGCCCGCGATGGTGCCGACAACTTCCGGCCATTCCGCTTGATCGATCGCAACCGCGAGCGAACTGGCGTGCCCCGCCGATGCTTTCAACACCAGCAGATTTTGCGCAATGCGCACGTCGTGCAGAAAGCCGCTCAAGATGGCGCCGAGATCAGGCCCGCGCGCTTCGGGCTCAATCTGCCGGTAGCCTTCGCTGGTCTTAGCCAAACCCAGTTCGCGGATATCGCGCGAAAGCGTGGCCTGCGTGGACGCGATGCCAAGGGCAGACAACTCGTTTTCCAACTCCTCCTGCGTCTGCACACGTTTGGTGTGGATGAGCTTGAGTATCTGTCCCTGGCGATACGCTTTGTTCATTTCCCCAACATTTGCGCAAGGCGCACGTCGGCCTGATCGAGCGCCGACGCAACCGACTTGGGCGATGTGCCGCCCGGCACCACGCGCGTCTTCATGCCCTCCGTGGGCACAAACAACTTCGCCATTTCAGCCGTAAACTCCGGCGCAAAAGCCACCAGTTCTTCCGCTGTCCAATCGGAAGGTTTCTTGCCCGCGCGAACGCTTTCTAATACCAAACGACCGGCAATCTGATGAGCCTTGTGGAACGGCGTGCCATTGCGCGCCAGTGCTTCGGCAAGATCGGTCGCAACCACCCAACTATCCTCCGCCGCGGCTGCTGGAATCTCTGGCCGCAACGTGGCGGATTCAACCACCACTTGCATCATCTCCAACGAACCAGCAAGTTGATCGGCCGCTTCAAAGATGGGCTCCTTGTCTTCCTGCATGTCGCGGTTGTAAGTCATGGGCAGACCCTTCATCGTTACAAACAACGACGTGAAGCTGCCAAACACACGGCCGCACTTACCGCGGATGAGTTCGAGCGAATCGGGGTTCTTCTTCTGCGGCATCAAGCTGGAGCCACTGGTGACGCCATCGCCCAGTTCGAGCCAGCGGAACTCTTCGCTCGAATACAAAATCCAGTCTTCAGAGATGCGGCTCAGGTGCATCATCGCAGTGGACGCGGCGTACATAAAGTCCAGCGCGAAGTCGCGGTCGCCCGAAACGTCCATCGAGTTGCGTGTGATGGAATCGAAGCCCAGATCTTTCGCAATCGCCTCTCGGTCAAACGGAAAGCCGGAACCAGCCAGCGCGCCGCTGCCCAACGGCAGAACGTTCACTCGCGCACGAGCCTGCGTGAAGCGCTCATAGTCACGCGCGAACATCTCGAAATAAGCCAGCAGATAATGGGGCCACAGCACCGCCTGCGCGCGCCGCAGATGCGTGTAGCCGGGAATCACGGCGTCGGGATACTGCCGCGCCAGTTTCAACATAGCCTGCATCAACGCGGCCAGCAGTTCGCGCGTGATGTCGATCTGATCGCGAAGCCACAAGCGGATATCGAGCGAAACCTGTTCATTGCGGCTACGGCCGGTGTGGATCTTATCCGCCAGGCCGGCGACCTTCGCCTTCAGCTTGCGGATCACCAGCGTGTGGACGTCTTCGTCATCGGCGCCTTCATAAAACGCCGGTTCGCGCGATTCGGCCAGCAACGCATCGAACGCTTCCACCAACTGCTGCCGCTCATCGGCCGTCAGAATGCCAACGCGCTCCAGTGCGCGCGCAAAGGCCTGCGAGCCGCGGATATCGGCCTCAATCAAGCGCTTATCGAAATGCAACGACCCGGAAAAGCGTTCGAACACTTCCGACGGTCCCGTCTCAAACCTGCCACCCCAAAGTTTCATTCGTAATCCTTTATTAACTGAGAAGCATGTACAGCAGCGCCTTCTGCGTATGCAGACGGTTTTCGGCCTGATCGAAGATGGCGGCCTGCGGGGATTCCATTACTGCGTCAGTCACTTCCTCGCCGCGCTTGGCGGGCAGGCAGTGCAGGAAGATCGCGTCCTTGCGCGCCTTCTCCATCAATGCTTCGTTCACTTGATAATCCTTGAAGATCTCACGCCGCTCGTCGGCTTCGCCTTCTTGTCCCATCGATGTCCACACATCGGTGTACACGGCGTGCGCATCCTTCACGGCGGCTTCCGCATCGTGTGTGATGACGATGTTCGCGCCCATTCCGCGCGCCGCCGCAACCACTTCCGGCAGAGGTTCGTAACCTTTCGGGCAAGCGATGGTGGCGTTCACCCCCAGCCGGCCGCCGGTAACCATCAACGAATGCGCCACGTTGTTACCATCGCCGATGAAAGCCAGATTCACACCCTTCAGTTCGCCGAACCGCTCACGCAGTGTGAACACATCGGCCAGAGCCTGGCATGGATGCCATAGATCACTAAGCGCGTTCACCACCGGGATCTGCCCCCAACGCGCCAATTCATCGATGGTCTTTTGCTTGAATACGCGCGCAACAATGCAGTTGGTCCAGCGTTCCAGATTGCGCGCCATGTCCTTCAGCGGCTCGCGGTAGCCGATTGGCTCCATGCTGAGCACGGAATCGGCCCCCAACTGCTTCACCGCAAGTTCAAAAGTCATACGCGTTCTGAGCGACGGCTTTTCGAACAATATGCAGAGGTACTTGCCACGAAGCGACTCACGCCACTGCACCGGATCTAGCTTCATTTCCGCCGTTAAATCCAGCAGCGCTCGCAGTTCTACAAGCGTTAAATCGTGATCGGACCGCAAATTTTCGGACGAAACCTTCATGGCGTGCGAGGTGGCTACTGACGTGGCCACGGCTAGCTCCTATGGATTGCTGGATTGAATTTTTATTCAGCTATATGAATAATTACACGTTTAGTTGCGGCGGGTCAATGCCGCCAGCAGTCCGAGGCTGAACAGCGAAAGCACGAAAGTACCGGGTTCCGGAATAACCAGCGCACCAAACGTGAGTGCGTCGATGCGATTGGCACCAGGCGAAATAAAGACTGCCGACTGGAAAGCGGGCAAAGCGGCTCCTGTTGGGATGAACACACCTGCGGAAGGAAGATTCCATTGACCAATGAAATTGCCGCTGCCGTTCGCGCCGTCAAAGAAATTTACAGTCAACGCGCCGCCATCGTAATAGAACGAAAATGGTCCAGAAAATGGCACCGCCAGACTCATCGTCGAAGTAGACGATATGCCTGCCGATGCGCCGGTTGGCGAGCCATACACATCGGGCTGAACTTGCACCCACTGACTGGTAAACGTAACACCCAGATTCGGTCCGGGCCCGGTGCCCAGACTTCCGAATCCACCGTTGTAAAAGTTAAGGAACGCCTCGAGTGGTTGTACTTCCTGGAAGCCGATGCTAAACGGTGTAGCTTTGGCGGTTTGAGGGAAGGCCAACAAAAACGCTAGCGTAATCACTGACGCTGAGGTACGCATCACTTAGGTACACCTCCACTGCCAGCCGACCCCATTCTTTAGTAAATGGATGCGGATGTCAAGCTATTTCTCAATTGAACGGTTCGACGGGAAAAAATGGGCGGAGTTGGCGCTCCGCCCTTGAATTCACGGGTCCGGGAGGAGTCAGGGACGCCGTGCGTTGCAATCACTTGATGCCGGTATGGCCTCACTAGATATATGCGTGAAACGTCGTCGAAACCAATCAGCCCTGCTTCATTCTTTTTCGCAGCATCGGCCTATTTCACAATGCTGGCGGCGGCGACTGTTTCTTGGTCTGGATTGATTCGAAAGCGGATGCGTGTGCCTGGACGAAGACCGAATTCGTCGATGGGCTGGCCGCGATAGCCGGAGAAGTGCCCGAGCCGCGTTGAGAATACACGCCCCGTACTCGTCTCTGCAAAGTAGATAAGACCGGGGACCATCCCCATTCGTGCGACTTGTCCTTCCAGTTCGAGTTTTGACTTAACCGAGTTCATAGATTTTGTCACTCCTGCCTCAAAATACCCTGCGCGAACTGGGACGACGCGAGACCACAAGATACGCTTCGGCAAATCCAACTGATTTCTTTAGGGTTATTCGCTGAAAATATTTGCCGATTGCTTGTGATTGCGCTTCGCCGGTGTCTGTGATAGGTTTGGACTGGTGGTTGAATATGGAACTATCAGGCCAGATCGTACGCATTGTTCCAAGCATGGGGCTGGTGTATCTCGCCGCTCCTGATACCGGCGAAGTCTACTCGTTCGGACTCGACCGGCTGGAAAGCTACCGTGGTGAATCTCTTCATAAACATGGCATCAAGATTGGGGCCTGCGTTGCTTTTCGCACAAACCCTGATGGCCGGGTTATTCAGGTCGCCGAACCTGGACAAGCACTGACGAACTCCAGCCTTGCGGCGGGTTCGGCGCATTAGTTCTCCGTGGCGGGTCAGCTCTTTCTCGATCCAACCAAAGTTCAGGTCAGTGGCAATCCTCCATCTGTTCAACTTCCCATTCCCAAAGCAGTAGCCGAACTCGGAGCCATTCCGGATTCCTCGTTACTTCGGGCAGGCGATCTCATCCTGGTTTCCCCCATTGCGGGACATACCCACAAACCCTCAGCGGTTATCCGGAAGACGCAGATAATAGCTGGATACAACCCGGAGGATGCTCGTTGGTATCACGCTGCCGTCTATCTTGGATTCGACTTCCGAATCTGCGAGGCAACGCGCAAGGGCGTGGCAACGGCATCCCTGCTAGATTACGCCGCGACGCATCTGGTGCGCGTCCGCAGGGATCCGCGGTTGGACGCTGAAACCGGATGGAAGATCGGAGTGCTGGCGGCTTGCCAGATTGGAACTCCGTATAGCTTTCGCAGCATCGCGGAGCTTTCCCGCCGCGCGCTCAAGGGGTACTGGCAGCCTCGCGAGCACAGCGCCCATGTGGGCCAAGGGCTTATCTGCTCGCAGCTTTACTCCGATTGTTACGCCGCGGCGAGCGGTCGCACGCTTTGGAACCATATCGCGAAGGAAGTCACACCGGCCTATCTCAGCGCGACAGATCAGCTTTCAGATGTGCCCTTGAACTGGAGGCCACTGCGATGAGGTTCCTGCTGTTGCTTGCGATGGTGGCGCATGGCCAGCCGCACCCGGAGTTTGAGGTGGCCACGCTAAAGCAATCGCCGCCGCCCGCGGGCGATCTGATCTATATCAACTTGGGGCAGGTGCAAAACGGTACGGTCACGTTCGGCAACGCCAGTCTCAGCGATCTTTTGAAGTTCGCCTACGGCATCGTCTCCGATGCCCAACTGGAAGGGCCGGATTGGATCCGATCGAAGGCCGTGCGGTTTGACATCGTGGCGAAAGCGCCTGCTGAGACGCCGCGCGAGCAACTGATGCTGATGGTGCAGTCTTTGCTGGCTGAGCGGCTGAAGGTGGCTCTCCATCGTGAGCAGAAGACGATTCCGCATTTGGCTCTCACGATCGGAAAGAATGGGCCGAAGTTCAAGGAATCGCCCGGCGTGGGCGGGAATCCTTCCGTGAAGGGACGCATCGAGGGACAGCATATGACCATACCGCTATTGGCCACCTTGCTGTCGCGATTCGAGCGGCAGACGGTAATCGATTTGACTGCGCTAAAAGGCATCTATGCGTTGAAGCTGGAATGGTCAACGGATTCGGGCGATGGACCGTCATTGTTCACAGCGGTTCAGGAGCAACTGGGGCTCAAGCTGGAAGCCCGCAAATCACCGTTGGAGGTTCTGGTGGTTGACCATGTCGAAAAGATTCCAACTGAGAACTGATTTTTCCGTCTAAATGGAAACAAATCAGGAACTTTTTCGTCTCTAACTTGGAATACTGTAATTGAGGAGGATTCATGATCTATAGAGCACTGCTGGTGCTGGCGTGTGCGATGTCGCTAACCGCCTTCGGGCAAGAAAAGAAGCTGGAGTTCGAGGTGGCCTCGATCAAGCCGAACAACTCAGGCAATAACCAGATCAGGATCATGAACTCTCCAGGGCGCTTCAATGCCCAGGGTGCCACGGCGAAGATGCTGATAATGCAGGCGTACAACCTGAAGGACTTCCAGATCACCGGTGGGCCGGCGTGGTTGGGATCGGACCGGTTCGACATCGATGCCAAGACGGGCGAGGGCGAAGAGGCTGGTCCGCAGAAGATGGACCGGGCGCAGATGACGGCGAAGATGGAGCAACTGCGGGCGATGATGCGTTCACTGCTGGCCGACCGGTTCAACCTGAAGTTCCACGAAGATTCCAAAGAAGCGCCGGCTTATGCGCTGGTGACCGGCAAGAATGGCCCGAAGATCAAGAAGGTGGAAGCAGGACCCGAGGTCCGCTCGATGGTGCGGATGGGCATGGGGCAATTGACAGCCAATGCAACCACCATGGAACAGTTCGCTAATCAACTTTCAAACCATGTAGGCCGCCCGGTAGTGGACAAGACGGGCCTGGAAGGCAATTACGATGTGGAGCTGAAGTGGACTCCCGAGTTGGGGCATGGTGGACCAATGGGCACACCGCCTCCAGGCGACGCACATCCTCCCGTCGATTCCAATGGGCCGACCATTTTCACGGCAGTCCAGGAGCAGTTAGGATTGAAGTTAGATGGAATCAAGATGCCACAGAAGGTGATTATCATTGACTCGATTGAAAAGCCATCGGCGAATTAGTGGGCTAGTGCTGCTGATGACGAGCGCGCTTTGCGCGGCCGAGCATCGGGGCGAGGTGAAGTACGGTGGGCTGCCGTTGCCTGGTGCTTCGGTGACCGCGACTTCGGGCGGCAAGAAGTTCACTGCGGTGAGCGGGCCGGACGGCGTGTACTCGTTTGCTGACCTGAGCGATGGGACATGGCAGATCCAGGTGGAGATGCTGTGCTTCGCGCCAGAGAAGCGCGAGGTGAAGACCGGCGCGGAACCTGCGGTGTGGGAGATGAAGCTGCTTCCGCTGGCGGAGATGAAGACCGTGATGGCCGCGGCGTTCAAGCGTACGGAGATGAAGCAGTCGGCGGAAGTGACGCCGGCTCCGAAGAAGGAGACTCCAAGGCCAGAGAATCCGACGGAGATGGCAGAGAAGGCGGCCGATGGATTCCTGATTAACGGCAGCCAGAACAACGGGGCGAGTTCGCCGTTCTCGCAACTGCCGGCGTTTGGGAATTCGCGGCATGGCACGAGGTCGTTGTACAACGCGAGTCTCGGGCTGGTCATCGATAGTTCCGCGCTGGATGCGCGGCCGTTTTCGATCACTGGCCAAGATACCGCGAAGCCTGCGTACAACCGCATGACCGGGCTGATCTCATTCGGCGGGCCGCTAAAGATTCCGCATCTGCTGAAGAAGGGCCCGAATGTTACGGTGAACTATCAGTGGACGCGCAACCGTAACAACAGCACGCAGCCGGGCTTGATGCCGACCGCCGAAGAACGCACTGGACTGCTGGCAACGGGTGTGATTCCGGCGAGTTTGATCAGCCCGCAGGCCAAGGCGCTGCTGCGGCTGTATCCGCTGCCGAACTTCACGGGTTCAGCGCGCTACAACTATCAGGTGGCGCTGGCGGGCGCGACGCACTCGGACAACGTGCAGTCGCGGTTTAATCAAACGATCAAGAACAAGAACAACATCTCGGGTAATTTCGCGTACATGAACACGCGCTCGGACAACACGAACCTGTTCCAGTTTCTCGATACCACGGCATCGAGCGGCGTGAATGCGGGCTTTAGTTACCGCCGCAATGTGACCACGCGATACTTCGTGACGGTTGGCGTTGACTACAGTAAGTTCTCGTCGCGCGTGACGCCGTTCTTTGCCAACCGGGAAAACATTTCGGGCTCGGCGGGGATTACCGGGAACGATCAATCGCCTCTGAACTGGGGGCCGCCGTCGTTGCAGTTCGCCAACGGGATCAGCGGACTGTATGACGGGCAGGCTTCGTATAACCGCAATCAGACGGTAGGGGTTTCGACTTCGCAGTTCTGGTCGCGCGGGCGGCACAACGTGTCGTTCGGGGCGGACATGAAACGGCTGCAGTTCAACGTGCTTTCGCAGCAGGACCCGCGCGGGTCATTTGGCTTTACGACCTCCGGGTTTGCCGGATTCCTGCAGGGCACGCCGGACACAAGCTCCATCGCGTTCGGGAACGCGGACAAGTATCTGAGGTCGCGGCTAGCCGATGCGTTCGTGACCGACGACTGGCGCATCAGCCCGGGCTTCAGCGTGAATGCGGGCGCGCGGTGGGAGTTCAGTTCGCCGGTGACGGAGAACTACGGGCGGCTGGTGAATCTGGCGATCGGGCCGGGCTTCAGTACTGCGACTCCGGTGATTCCGGCGCAGGTGCATTCGGACTATCGCGGGTTTCAACCGCGAATAGGTATTTCATGGCGGCCGTTTCTGGCTTCGTCGATGGTGGTTCGCGCCGGGTATGGCGTTTACTACAACTCAGGAGTGTATCAACCGATTGCGTCGCAGATGTCGCAGCAGGCTCCGTTGTCGAAGAGCTTGAGCGTGCAGACGAGTGCGGCCAATCCACTGACTCTGGCGAGCGGGTTTTCGTCGACGGTGGGCGTTTCGCCGACTACGTTTGCAGTGGATCCGGATTTCCGGGTGGGCTATGCGCAGACGTGGCAACTTTCGGTGCAGCGGGATCTGCCGAAAGCATTGGTGATGACCGCGACCTACTTGGGAACGAAGGGGACTCGCGGGGCGCAGACGTTTTTGCCGAACACGTATCCGGTTGGTGCCGTGAATCCTTGCGCGACGTGCCCTACTGGATTTACTTATCTGGCGTCGAACGGCAACTCGACGCGCGAATCGGGCCAGTTGCAGTTGCGGCGGCGATTGCAGAAAGGTTTCACGGCATCGCTGCAATATACGCTGGCGAAGGCTATCGACGATTCGGCGCTGGGCGGGCGCGGGCAGGGCGGACAGTTAATCGCGCAGGACTGGCGGAATCTTTCTGGCGAACGCGGGCGGTCGAACTTCGATCAGCGGCATCAGGTTACGCTAATGGGTCAATACACCAGCTCGATGGCGGGCCGCGTGTGGTGGTTGCGGGAGTGGATGTTGACTTCGCAGATCACGGCGGGAAGCGGATTGCCGCTGACTCCGATCTATCTGACGGCGGTGCGCGGGACTGGCGTGACGGGCAGCATCCGGCCGGATTACACGGGGGCGGATGTGAATGCGGCTCCGAATGGATTGCATTTGAATCCAGCGGCGTTTGCGGCTCCGGCTTTGGGGCAGTGGGGCAATGCTGGGCGGAATTCGCTTAGCGGACCGGGGCAGTTTTCGCTGGGTATGTCGGCCGGGCGGACTTTCCGGGTGGGGGATAAGTTGAATCTGGATGTGCGGGCCGATGCTCAGAATGCGTTGAACCATGTGACTTATCCGAGTTGGAATGCGACGGTGACTAGCGTGCAGTTTGGATTGCCTATGTCGGCGAATGCGATGCGGGTGATTCAGACGACGATGAGACTGAGGTTTTGATTATGGTTAGTAAGTTGGGCCGAGTGCCACTCGGCCGCAGATTGCCAATCTGCCCCACGATTGCGGCCCTGCTGATGTCTGGACTAGCGATGGCGCAGTTTACGGCTACTACGCAGCTGGTGGTGCAGACGGTTACGGTGAAGGATAAGGCCGGGAAGCCTGTGGAGGGTTTGACGGCTAAGGACTTCACGGTGTTGGAAGATGGCGCGCCGCAGACGATCAAGTTTTTCGAATACCAGAAGCTGACGGAGTTGGCTGAGGCGGCTCCGCAGGCGCCGCTGCCAGAGAAGATCATCCCGGTTCCCAAATTGACTAAGACGCAGATTGCACCGGAGGTGCCTGGCAATACACTCTATCGCGACCGGCGGTTGCTGGCTTTGTATTTCGATCTGACGGCGATGGGTCCGCCCGATCAGTTGCGGGCGTTGACTGCGGCGAAGAAGTTTGTGCGGACAAACATGACCGGATCGGACCTGATGGCCATCATGCAGTTTGCGGGCGGCGCAGTGCAGGTGCTGCAGGATTTCACGGGCGACCGCGCGCGGCTGGAGAGCATTCTGCAGACGATGATCGTGGGCGAAGACGAGAACGCCGATACGAATCCGAATGACTCCGATACGGGGGCGGCGTTCGGCCAGGACGACGGCGAGTTCAATATCTTTTCGACCGACCGCCAACTGGCCGCGCTGCAGACGGCGGCGAAGATGCTGGGGCAGTTGAGCGAAAAGAAGTCGCTGATCTATTTCGCGAGTGGGCTGCGGATGAATGGATCGGACAATCAGGCGCAGCTACGGGCGACGGTGAACGCGGCGATCCGGAGTGGCGTGAGTTTCTGGCCGGTGGATGCGCGCGGGCTGGTGGCGATGGCTCCGCTGGGCGATGCGACGCGCGGCTCGCAGGGCGGGCACGATATGTACACCGGTGCTGCGGCAATGAATGTGATGTCGAATTTTCAAAGATCGCAGGACTCGTTGTGGTCGCTGGCGGCGGATACGGGCGGCAAGGCGTTTCTGGACAACAACGACCTTGCTTCGGGCATTGTTCAGGCGCAGAAATCCGTTCCCAGTTACTACATTCTGGGTTACTACACTAGTAACGCGGCGCTGGATGGTAAGTTCCGCAAGATAAAAATTACGTTGAACAGCACTACCACCGCGGCGCTCGATTACCGGCAGGGTTACTATGCCAACAAGCAGTTCAAGCAGTTTACCACCGTCGATAAAGAGCGGCAGTTAGAGGAAGCGCTGATGTTAGGCGATCCGATTACCGAACTTACGATCGCAATGGAAGTGGATTACTTCCAACTGAACCGGGCCGAGTATTTCGTGCCGCTGATTGTGAAGATTCCTGGGCGCGAACTGGCGCTGGCGCGCAAGGGCGGCGCGGAGCGGACACGGATCGACTTCATCGGCGAGGTAAAAGACAGCTTCGGCGTAACGGTACAGAATGTCCGCGACAAGGTGGACATCAAGCTGACCGGGAACACCGCGGCGGAACTGGCGACGAAGCCGGTCCAATACGATACCGGGTTCACGCTGCTGCCAGGCAAGTACACGATCAAGTTTCTGGCTCGCGATGCGGAGACCGGACGTATCGGGACTTACATTTCGAAATTCCTGATTCCGAATTTGAATAAAGAAGAGAAGCGCATTCCGATCAGTTCGGTGGTGCTATCTAGTCAGCGCGTGGATTTGAAAGACGCGCTGTACAATGCGCTCAAAGACAAAGACCGGGCTGAGACGGCGAATCCGCTGGTGCTGGAAGGGCAGAAGCTGATTCCCAGTGTGACCCGGGTTTTCCGGCGGGACAAAGACTTGTTCGTCTACTTACAAGCCTATGAGCCGGGTTTGGAGACGGTGAAGCCGATGGTAGCGTTTGTGACGTTTTACCAAGGGCAGACCAAGGTGTTTGAGACGCAGCCGATGCAGGTGAACGACGGGCCGGTGCGAAAGTTGAAGACGGTGGAGTTCAAGTTCGGCCTGCCGCTGGGCAAGTTCACCCCGGGCGACTATGTTTGTCAGGTGACCGTGCTCGACCCTGGGACACAGAAGGCAGCTTTCTGGCAGGCTCCGATCGTGGTGATTGAGTAGGCCGGGGAGGATTTTTGGGCCACGGATGGGCTCGGATGAACTCGGATCGGGCTTGGGGGCGGTTTCGGGTTGCGGCTGTGGGACTGCGGATTCGACCGGTGGTTTCAGGGTAGTCCGGGAGAGGATTTTTGGGCCACGGATGGGCTCGGATGAACTCGGATCGGGCTTCGGGGCGGTTTCGGGTTGCGGCTGTGGGACTGCGGATTCGACCGGTGGTTTCAGGGTAGTCCGGGAGAGGATTTTTGGGCCACGGATGGGCTCGGATGAACTCGGATCGGGCTTGGGG